>JAILMB010000224.1 GCA_024692825.1 Lachnospiraceae bacterium
GAAGGGCAGAAATGTCATGATTTCTCGCAGTGAGACCATAGCTGGAGATGTAGAGAAGCCAAAGAAGAAACAGGAACCAAAGAAGGCTCAGAAAATTCAGAAGCCAAAGAAGAAGCAGGAACCAAAGAAAACTCAGGAGCCTAAGAAGAAGCAGGAACCAAAGAAAGTTCAGAAAACTCAGGAACCAAAGAAAACTGGGGAAACCAAGAAAAAGCAAGAGAAAAAAACGGAGAAGCGGAAGGTTTCAGAAGTAAAAAAGAGTGATAAACCAAGAAAGACGCTAGATTCGAAGAAACTTTCAGATTCAAAGAATCTGATCGACCCGAAGAAAGAGGAACATCGACAGAAGATTCTGGCTTTAGATGAGTCGTGGAGAAAAAAGGTAAGAAACTGTGTGAAAGATGATAAGCTTTCTCCAGTAAATTACACCGTTATTTACACCGCTTTTGCAACTTGTAAGGATAAGCAGGAGTTAAATAATCAATTGACACAGAAACTCCCAAAAGAAAAGGTGGCAGATGTATATGCTCATATTAAGAAGGCTTTTGAAGAATATGTCAAAAAAACCGATTAAAGCTGGAAAATAAACACATGAATATAATTAATTAAACCTGTTTATTAATTAAGTCCCTTCTGTTATAATCAAAGAAATCTGGAAATTATTCCACGAGGGGGTTATTTATAATGGAATATAAAGAATTAATAAAAAAGAAGAACCGTATTTTTATTATCACATTATTTATCTGTATTGTCCTTCGGTCAGTGGCAAATGTGTTTTTTGTACCGATTACGACTATGTTTGCCATGATAGTGGCTGGAGTGGCTTTAGCAGCATTATTACAGATTCTATCAAAGTTTATTCCACCTATTCCTATGATGTATATAATGGTACTGTTTATGACTGTTTTGTGTGTCATGCTAATGGTTGCCTTTCCCTGTACGACGAATTTTTTGATGTTTTTCCTGGCCATTTTCATGGTTGTTTTATATGAAGATATCAAACCAATCGTACTTCAGTGTATCTGTTCCGGAGTGGGAATGATTTGGGCTTACTTTACCTATACAGATCGTTTGGCAGAGACCTGGACAGTGGATGCCCTTGTAATGTGTGTAGTTTATGTAATTAGTGCCATGCTGATTTACATTTCTCTTTGTCGTATGACAAGAGCTCAGTTTGCTCAGCTTCAGGAAGCCAGCAAAATCAGTGAAGAAGAATCTCAAAAGGCCAATGAGTTGGTACATGAGATTTCAAAATCTGTTGGAGTGCTTGGCTCTACTAGTAATAAGATTAGTGATTCCGTAGGTGTTACCAATCAGATTTCTTCTCAGATTGCAGAAGCAACAGAGGATGTTAGCCGTGTAACAGCAGAAGAAGTAGACGATGCAAATGAGATTCGTACCATGGTGGCAGAAAGCGTTTCACAGATTGAGGAAGTGGAACAAAAATCCGTAGACATGGGTTCTTCCGCAGGAGAAGCAAGTGCTATTGTTGACGAGGGCGGAAAAAAGGTAAATGAGTTGTCAAAGGAGATGGCATCCTTAAAGACTCGCATGGATGATGTGAGTGCAGCAGTTGGTGAATTAAATGAGGCAACCGGACAAATCGTATCTATCCTTGCCACCTTGGATGAGATTACTTCTCAAACCAATCTATTGTCTTTAAATGCAAGTATTGAAGCAGCAAGAGCCGGTGATGCAGGAAAGGGATTTGCAGTTGTAGCTACAGAGATTCGAACACTTTCTGAGAACTCTGCAAACTTTACTGCAGAGATTCATGAGATTATTAACGGTGTAAATGAACAGACCAGAAAGGTTCGCGATGAAATTTCCGCTGGAATGGAAACGGTAGATGTTTGTGCAGCTCACGCCGGGGATGTGGATGAATCCTTTAAAGAGATTTCCAACCACACAAAGAAGGTGTATGACGAGGCAGTATCCATTGAATCTCAGTCGAAATCATTGGCAGAGTTGTTAAATCACACCTTAGAAGATGCAAATAGTATTGTAGATAGCATTAATTCAACTTCCGCAGCTATGGAGGAGATTTCTGCTAGCATTTCAAACTTAAATGGAAATATTGAGACCGTAGTAGACGGATATAATGACATTGAATCAATTACAACCACATTAATGGAGGCGTCATCAGATGGAAAATAAGTTTCGCTGGGCCTATATTGGCTCGGGCAGCATCTGTAAAAAAACAGCAGATGAAATTACAAAAGTAAATCATGAAATTGTTACAGTATATTCTCGTAATTTTGAGCGCTGCTCTGATTTTGCAAAACGCTATGGTGCAACTCCTTGTCACTCCTTTGAAGAGGCAGTGAACCGGGATGATATTGATGGCGTTTATATTGGTACTCCTCATACTTCCCATAAGGAATATGCCATTGCAGCTATAAGATTGAAAAAACCAGTGCTCTGCGAAAAACCAATAGGCATAAACATCGAAGAAGTAGAGGAAATCATACAGGTTGCAAAAGAGGAGAATGTGTATTTTTCTGAGGCTATGTGGACCTGGTTCAGCCCGGTTGCTCTTAAGGTGAAATCCTGGGTAGATGAAGGAAAAATCGGAGAACTAAAGGACTGTTATGGTAGTTTTTGCATTCCCGGATTTATTGGTCGAAAGGCAGATCACAGATTATTAAATCCTTTGACTGCAGGAGGATCTTTATTAGACTTAGGAATTTATCCCATTACTTATATTTACAATCTCTTTGGAATGCCAAAGGAGATTATTTGTACAGGAACTTTAAAGGGTGGTATCGATACAGAAGAGGTAGTAACCCTCGTTTATGAGACAGGTAAATGTGAGTTAAAATCGTCCCTTGATTATCCGGAAGAGAAGATGGAGATTCGGGGAAGCCTTGGAGAAATCAAGGTAGGACCTGCCTTCCACTGTGGAAAAAAGGCAAAGCTAAAAACGGATACAGAAAAAGAAGTCTTTAAAGATGAGACCAGTTACGCAATTGAGTTTACAAGAGTAGCAGAAGAGATTGTAGCAGGAAAGAAGGAATCAGACTTTGTTCCTTTCCAGCATACCATTGACTGCATGAAGATTATGGATGAGTGCCGTAAGCAGTTAGGTCTTCACTACGAAGTAGAAGATTAACAGGTAAAAAGAAAAAGGGCAACCGGTGAAGTACCGATTGCCCTTTATTTTGTAATACTTATTTGTTAACAGTATCTTTTAAAGCCTTACCAGCCTTGAACTGAGGTACAGTAGAAGCCTTAATCTTGATTTCAGCACCAGTCTGAGGATTACGTCCTGTACGAGCTGCACGTTTAGAAGTCTGGAATGTACCAAATCCTACTAACTGAACCTTGTCACCTTTCTTTAATGCATCAGAAACGCTTTCTACAAATGCGTCAACTGCTGCTGCTGCGTCTTTCTTTGAAAGATCTGCTTTTTTTGCGATTGCATCAACTAATTCTGTCTTGTTCATTTTATTCTCTCCTTTATAAATGAAAAACTATTATTGGCGCTCTCCCATAGAACCGCCCCAACACAAGTTATTCTAGCACAAGAAGCCTTGAACCACAACGTTTTCTTTGTGTTTGGCTTGGTTGAAAAAATACATTGGATAGTCTATTATTAAACAAGAGTATGAATTGTAGAAATAAGAGTGGGAGAGAGAGATGAATAAAAGAGTATCACAGCGTCTTTGCTGTGTAATTGCCCTGCTTTTCTGGGGTGCATATGCAATAGCTTTAATGACAGGACATCATATCCTGGCAAATACATTTTCACCAATCAGTGCCTTTTTGGTGGGATGTTCTATGATTATTTTTTCCAGATCCTTAAAAAAATATGGCTTGACTGTAGTTTTAGGTAGCCTGTCAGTATTTTTTTGGGTTTTGGGAGATATTTTTTTCTTTATTAACAATGACAGTCCATTTGGCACTCCATTCACAGGTTATATAGCGGAACTATTATATAAAGGAACCACAATCGTTATGGTGGTGGGCTTGATTGCGTATGTATGGACGACGTTTCGGAATAAGGCAGTGATTCGTTTATTTTCAGATGCATTTTTGTTCAGTGTCTCAACGATTTTAATTGCCACGTCTGTGTTTACATATTTTACCAAGGTTTCCCTAAAGTATACGAATTTTAAACTCGAGCATTTTGTGTTCACTATGTTTTCCATGGTAATCATTATTTTAACCATGATGATCTTTGTAGAGAGAGGTTTAAACAGTCTTTCCTGGGCGGGAGTCATAATGATTATCAGTTTGATTATGTACGGATTTTTGGATATTCGTTATTCTTTATTGGATGCGGAAGGAATATCAGCTATTTCACCGGAACTCGATATCTTTTTCCTCCTTTCCCTTAATCTGTTAGGGGTGGCCTTTGCATGCACCACAGAGGAAAAACTCGAAGCCAAAGACACCTCTCATCAAAGTGGCAAAATCGGAGTCATTATTGATCTTTGTATTATGGCAGTGGGATTTGTTATGCATCTATATGGCATAGTAAATGAAGGAAGGTTCTTTACCCTTTTAATCACAACGGTTGCATATTTGCTTTTAATTCGAATTATCGACGCAAATGAACTTAGTCAGCAGTATTTAGCAGAAAAAGAAGCAGAAAAAGAATTACTTGAGAGTAAGATGATTTCGCAAAAAGAAGAACTGCAGGAAGTAACAGAGAAGCTGGCAAATATTTCCAATCTTGATTTACTCACAGGGCTAAGAAATCGAAGAGGCTGGGATTTATACTGTGAAGAACTACGCAGAGGCGGGATTTCAGGTCGTATTATGATGTACTCTGTAGACATCAATTATTTTAAGATTATTAACGATACCTATGGACACGCCGCAGGAGACGCCGTATTGATCGAGGTAGGAAAGCGGCTTGCTTCGATAGAAGAGGATTTCATTCATTCTTTTCGAATTGCAGGAGACCAGTTTTTAGTAGTTGTTATAGATCCAAACGAAGAGATACGTCCAGATCGATTCGCAGATTTCTTAATAGATTTATTTGATAGGTCTTTTGACATAGAAAGTGAATACATAAAGGTTACATTTAGTATTGGTGGTGCGATTTATCCAAAGGATACCAATAACCTTGAAAAGCTTTTAAGCTATGCTGAATCAGCCAGATATACCATAAAGCATACGGGAAGTGCATCAAGCTGCACCTTTTTTGATAATTCCATTATGCCAAAGATACAAAGGAAAAAGGTATTAGAACAAAAGCTTCAGGTGGTTAACTATGATGAACAGTTTGAACTCTATTACCAACCTCAGGTAAAGGCAAAGAGCGGGGAATTAATCGGAATGGAAGCCCTTCTTCGATGGAAGGAGCCAGAGTTTGGGTTTGTTTCTCCTATGGAATTTATTCCGATTGCTGAGGAAATGGGAATCATGCTTGATATGGGAAATTGGATTACAAAGCAGGCAACCAGGCAGATTGTTCAATGGAACACAACATACCATAAGAATCTCGTTGTTGGAATTAACGTATCACCGGCCCAGCTTCGAGATATTAAATTCGTAGATAAGTTTTTGGATATTATGAGAGCATCCAAGGTGGATACGAATTGGGTGGATGTTGAGATAACAGAGAGTATGGCACTAAATGGTATTATGAATAATGCCGAAATAATAAGTAGGATACAAAATGCGGGATTGACCATGTCGGTAGACGATTTTGGAACAGGCTATGCTTCCTTTGCAAACATGATTAGTTTCCATTTCGACCGTATCAAAATTGCAAAAGAACTTGTAGATGAAATCGTTGAAAACCGCAATGCACGAGTGGTAGTAAAGGCCATTACAGGAATGGCAAAGGATATGGGACTGCATACGATAGCAGAAGGGGTAGAAGATAAAGAACAGTTAGACGTATTAGTGGAACTTGGCTGTGAACAGATTCAAGGTTACTATTTTGATAAACCGCTACCAGCAGATACCTTTGAAAAGCGGTGGTTATAATATGAGAGATATGAGTATGGAAAATCGAAAATTAAAAACAAATATTGCGAGATACATCAATAAAATTTTTGCAATTATGATGATATTTATCTTTGTGACCTTTGCCATTATTCAGGTTGTAAACGCTATTCGCCAGGAGAGGGAAGAAGCTTCCTATATGTTCTTTCAGATTGAACAGATCTTTGAAAAGAATAAGGAGGAATTGGTAGAAGTTGAGAACGAGTATGCCTCCTCTTGTTTAACGAAGGCAAAGGCCGTTTCCTACATTTTACAGCATAATCCTGAGATGGTGGATAACAACGATGTGTCGGAACTTTTAAAAGTAGCTTCTTTGGTTCAGGTGGACGAGATTCATGTATTTACGGATGAAGGAAATCTTTTCTATGGAACAAGTCCTCAATTCTATGGCTATACCTTTGATTCAGGTGAGCAGATGAACTACTTTAAGGACATGTTAGAGGACAAGGATTTAGAGCTGGTTCAAGACATTACACCAAATACAGCAGAGGGAAAAATGGTTCAGTATTCTGCTGTATGGAGTGAAAATAAAGAGATCATCGTGGAAGTAGGTATGTATCCTGAAAAGGTACTAAAGGCCATGGAGAAAAATGAGCTGGAATATATTTTCTCTTTGCTTCGTGCCAACAGTGGAGTGACTTTACTCGCAGTTGATAAAGACACAAATCTTATCTTAGGTTGTACCGATAGTTCTTATATTGATTTAAATATTTCTGATATTGGTTTGGCAGATGGAATACATATTTCAGAGGATGGCATTATTACGGATGTGGATGGAGAAAAATGTCTCGTTGTATTTACAGAAATCAATGATACCTATGTAGGCTATATCACACCGATGTATCATGTGTTTTCAGATTTTCCTATGTTGTTTTTTGCCTTTGTACTGGGACTGATTATTATGGCATTAATCTTAGTGTATTCCGTTACTTATTACGTGGAAAATGTCGTGATTAAAAACATTTATTTCTTAAATGATGACCTTCGAAGAATTACTGACGGAGATTTGGACATTAAGGTGAATGTAAAGGGATCCAAAGAACTTGTGGAGATGTCATCCCATATTAATGACATGGTTTCAAGTCTGCTTTCCGCAAATAAAAAACTTACCAATGCCATGGCTCAAATCGAGGAAGAACGTGACCGGGATACTTTGACAAAGCTTTATAATCGACGGGGATTAGACAATCATATGGCTCGACTGGAACAAAATCCCGTACTGTTAAAGTATTGTGCCATTGTAATGGCTGATGCAGATGGATTAAAGGAGATAAATGACAACTTCGGTCATGAAGCAGGAGACAGATATCTGATTGCAGTAGGAGAGATATTTGAGAAGTTTTTAGGAATTAACTGTATTGGAGCAAGACAGGGTGGAGATGAATTCGTATTGTTCTTATGGGGATTTGATAGCGAAGAGGTCCTTTTGAATCAGTTAGAAGTTCTAAAGAGTTATCAAAATGGATTGTTTACCCAGGTTTCTGACGAAATCACAACAGAGATTCGATTCTCTATGGGCTATGCTACGGATGAGAATCATTTGGATTATCAGGAATTGTTGAAAAAAGCGGATAAAAAGATGTATATCAACAAATTAGAAAGAAAAGCAGAAAGATAATCTTGACGAAAAAATAGTTTCATTGTATATTTGTAAGGCAGAACTAACATTTGAAGTGGCAGCAACGCCCTTCTCGGAGGAATGTTGGTTCTGCCTTATTTCAAATTTATTAGGAGGTAGCAAAATGAACGAAGATATGCAAATCGTACGTGTTCATGCGAGAGAGATTTTAGATTCCCGTTCAAATCCTACAGTAGAAGCTGAGGTTGAACTTTTGGGGGGAGCAATTGGCGTAGCAGCAGTACCTAGTGGTGCTTCTACAGGTGAGTTTGAGGCACTTGAACTTCGTGATGGTGGAGAACGTTATGAAGGAAAGGGCGTTTTAAAAGCTGTTTCTAACGTAAACAATGTGATTGCTCCTTTACTTGAAGGTGTTGACGCATCTAATATTTATGAAGTAGATCGTATTATGCTTGAAGCAGATGGCACAAAGGATAAATCTAAACTTGGCGCAAATGCAATTCTTGCAGTTTCATTGGCATCTGCAAAGGCAGCAGCAAATGAACTAGGAATTCCTTTCCATACCTTTATCGGTGGAACACAGGGAACAAATCTTCCAGTACCTATGATGAACATTTTAAATGGTGGAGCACATGCTACTAACTCTGTAGATACACAGGAATTTATGATTATGCCTGCTGGAGCACCTTCATTCTCTGAAGGACTTCGCTGGTGTTCAGAAATTTTCCACGCACTAATGAAGCTATTAAAGGATGCAAATCTTGCAACTTCCGTTGGTGATGAAGGCGGTTTTGCTCCTGACCTTGGTTCTGATGAAGAAACACTTGATTATATTGTAAAGGCAATTGAAAAAGCCGGATATAAACCGGGAGAAGAAGTTGTAATCGCTATGGATGCTGCTTCTTCTGAGTGGAAGTCCGAAAAAGGTAAAGGATATTATCACTTACCTAAATGTGGAAAAGACTATACTTCAGATGAGTTGATTGCTCATTGGAAGAGCTTGGTTGAAAAATATCCTATTTATTCTATCGAAGATGGACTTGACGAGGAAGACTGGGATGGATGGAAGAAGATGACAGCTGAACTTGGAGACAAGGTACAGCTAGTTGGTGATGATTTGTTCGTAACAAACGTAGAACGTTTGCAGAAAGGTATTGACCTTGGATGTGCAAATTCTATCCTTATTAAATTAAACCAGATTGGTTCCTTAACAGAGACCATCGAAGCAATTAAGCTTGCTCATAAGAATGGATATACAGCAGTTACATCACATCGTTCTGGGGAGACAGAAGATACCACAATCGCTGATTTAGCAGTTGCATTAAATACCCGTCAGATTAAGACAGGTGCACCTAGCAGATCTGAGCGTGTTGCAAAATACAATCAGTTACTTCGCATTGAAGAAGAACTTAAGAGCGCAGCTGATTATCCAGGATTTTTAGCTTTTAACCGCAAATAATGATTTAGATTCCTTCCGGAAACAACATACTTTTCATACACAAAGAAGACCATACCTGTTTGGGTGTGGTCTTTTTGCATTTGTGCAAAAAAATAGAACCCACCATTTCTGGTGGATTCTGGGGAGAGTAATATGAAAAAATTTATCAATGAAACAATGTGTTTGAGGAGTGTTTCATTTGACATTTTGCATTATATAGGACGAACCTTAAAAAAACCTTAAAAAATTTATTAAAATATAAAAATAGATAGAAATATCTTTTTACGAAAAAGTTTTTTCGTATAAAAGTGAAAAGAACATAGAAATATTATATCATAGTAGTATAATTGTACATATATATAATTATATACAACTATTCATAAATGCACAATGAATACTTATTTATTTACTTGAAGGGAGATTGAAAAATGAGCAAAGTTGTAAAAAATATGAAACTGGCAGCAAAAATTGGATTAACAGTTTCACTGGTCTTAATTTTAGGACTGGGTACTGTAATGATTACATCCGTAAGCAGGGTACGTGAAACCACAGCGACGGATTCAGAGAATCGATTGGGTGAATTGGCAAATGCCAGGGCAACCTTGGTGAATGAATACTTCAATGATTTTGAAGATTATTTTGGCGCAATTGCATCACAACAGGTAATGGTCGATGCCCTGGAAAATCCAGAAGATCCAGAAAAGGTGGCTGCAGCTCAAAAGGCTTTAGAAAACTATGTGGGCACACGAGAGAATATGGAAGGACTATTCCTGTCAGATATGTCTGCACGTCTTATTTGCCATACTGTAACAGATGCAGTGGGAACTTATTTGACCGAAGATGCGGACGATCTTGAAAGTCGTATTTCCGGAATTGAAGCAGCAGAAAATCACGTATATCTTCGAGGTATTGTTACTTCATCGGCTACAGGAGACATGGTGGCATCATGTCACGCCGGAGTATATAACAGTGCTGGTCAATTAGTTGGATTTATCGGAGGTGGAACCTACATTTCCGACTTGCAGGAAAAAGTATATGGTATGGACCTAAATGGTTATACAGATACACAGATTTATTTAATTGATGTGAATAAAAATAACTACGTTTTTTCACCGGATGAATCAGAAATCGGTACAGAAGTATCGTCAGAAGATTCTGATGTAATGAATGCAGCAGCTAGTAGCGAAAAGGGTGTATTAGAATATGAAGATGATGGCGAGATGTGGATGCTTGCCTACGAAACAATTCCTAGCATGAATATGATTCTATATATTTGTGATTCAGAGTCAGAAATATATGCAAATGTAAATCATCTATCCCTAGTGATTATGTATTTATGTATCATAGTATTAATCGTCAGTGTGGGAGTTGTATTCTTTATTTCCAGAGTGATTGGTAAGGACTTAGAAATTATTTCAGGGGTGATTCAAAAAGTAGGTACACTGGATTTGACTCAGTCAAAAGGATTAGAGCGATTCCGTGGTAGAAAAGATGAGATTGGCCAAATTGCAAAGGCCATGGGCCTTTTGACAGAAAGTGTTAAAGAAGCGGTTAATAATTTGATGGATAAGGCAGGAGTATTATCAGAATCATCTGGTAGTATGAGAACCAATACCAATGAAACGGCATCTTCTATGGAACACATCAATGGTGCTGCTTGCGAATTGGCAAATACAGCTACAAGTACCGCTGAGAATATTACAGATATCTCGGTACAGATGCAGGATGTAGAAGAAGTTATGGAAATGAGTATGAAGAATACACAAGTCCTGGAAGAAGCAAGTGCTACCATTCAAACTACTGTGGATACAGGAATTGAAAATGTAGCTCAGTTAAAAGATATTTCAGCTCAGTCTTTAGAAGCTTTTAATCGAATTTTTGAAGGAATTGATAATATTTCTCAAAGTTCTTCAAAGATTAGTGAAGCCAGTGATATGATTAAGTCGATTGCACAACAGACAAATCTTTTGTCTTTGAATGCTTCCATCGAGGCAGCTCGAGCTGGTGAGGCTGGTAAAGGCTTTGCAGTAGTAGCGGATGAGATTCGTGAATTATCTGATCAGTCATCAGCCAGTGTTGAGACTATTAATGATATGCTTGAAGAGTTACAGAAAAATACAGATAACGCAGTACGACAAAGCGATTTAGTAAGAGACTATGTAAACCGTCAGCAGGATTCTGTTACGGAAACAGCAGATAGTTTCTCTGGTATTGTAGATCAGATTGGTAGTGTAAATGATGCCATTGGTGGATTAGAAGAAGCAAATAAGAATTTAGCAAAGGGAGTAAAATCCATTTCAGATTCGATTAGTAATCTATCAGCTATTTCTGAGGAGAATGCTGCTACTGCTCAGGAGCTAAATGCAACTACAGAAAATGTAAATGCCAACGTTGAAAATCTTGATTCTCAAGGTAAGGGAGTTGCCTCCGCAGCATATGAGTTAAAAGAGATTGTAGGAGTATTCAAAACCCAGGATAATGAAGATGAAACAAATGTCTAAAATTTGAATATTTGAGCCGTTATGTTATAATATTTGGTTGTGAGCAATGTATTTTGCCACAACCAAATTTTTTTTACAAAAAGAGAGAAAAAATGACAGATCGTACAGTATTAAAAAAGGTATTTCAATGTTCAGAAAACGGAATAGATTTTATCGTAAATCTAGACGAAGATATGTTTGATGAAGCCTTACGAAGAACTCGAAATGACAAGGAAGTCAGAACTTTAGATATCACCGTATTAGAAGGAATCGTAATCAATATTAAAATGATGATTATAGAAAAAATGGAAGAGATGATTCTGGAATACGGAAAGGATGAGGATGAAAGTGATCATGCCATAACGGTGTATGGGATGTGTCCCTATGATGATATTCGTTGTGAGATTTTACCGGACGATACTCCTTTAATTTACTTAGATAACCGGGAAGATTACGAGCGTAAATTTAGAGATACGATAGTTTCGGACTTAGAAGTAATGACTAAGATACGATTCAATGAGAGGTAGTACTGTAAACAAAGTTTGAGGAGGAAAACTTATGAGCAAAAAGAAAAAGCAAGGTTCCATTCGTGGTAAGGTCTTACTTTCCATTGTGCCCATAGTGGTAATTTTGGTTCT
>JAILMB010000261.1 GCA_024692825.1 Lachnospiraceae bacterium
ATCTCATCCACAAATTCATAAGGGATGCCATAATACGCCTCTCCCATTGCTGCCGATATATCCGTCAATGTATCGCAATCACCACCAAGAGAAACCGCAGTCCGCACAACATCTGTAAAATGCTCTCCTTCCAAAAACGCAATAATCGCCTCCGGGACAGTCTCTTGACAGCTTTCCACATGATGGTACTTTGGCCGAATCTCATCACAGGTTCTACTCAAGTCATAGCTAAATTCCAATTCTACATACTTCTTTATAAAATCCTTGCGAAAGCCGTTCCGTGCCAAGTAAATAATCGCCGCCACAGACTCAGCACCCTTTATACCCTCGGGATGATTATGAGTAACCTCCGCTGTCCATCGGGCCACCTCCCGGGTACGCTCCACGCTGTCATAAAGCCATCCCACCGGAGAAACTCTCATGGCAGAGCCATTTCCATAACTATGATAAGGCTGCGTATTATTACTAAAAAGCCAATGCAAAAACCGTCCGCCATACCCTGAATTTGGATACGCCCTACCATAATTCTTCATAGAAATAATGAGGTTGTTTTTTATCGTGACTTCATCCGCATCCGGTCCAGCATCAATCAGGGCCTTTGCCACAGCAACCGTCATCACCGTATCATCCGTATATACGCTTTCCTTTGTAAAAAGCTTAAAGTCCTTTGTCTTGTCGCCACGATCAAATTCAAATCTGCTGCCAACAATATCACCCATTATTGCACCGTACATAAACATACCTCCTGTTTGAAGACAAAAGAACCGTCTTTTCTACAATGAAACAAATCAAACAATGAAAAACTCGTCTTATTATATTTCATAGTTTTCCTCCTTCTTTTACAATTTAAAAAAAGCCAAAACGAAGTCTCCTTCATCTTGACTCTAGTATAAAATCTAAGGTAGGTTATAAAAATACCACCTCAGAAATGGCGTATTTTTGTTTTGCATTTTCTTTTGCTAGATTAATAAGTTCACTTTCCTTCTTCGCCTTTTCATTTAGTCCTCTTGACATCTATCATATGCTTCCTTATATATATTCTCGTCGTCGTATTTCTTATTAGGAAATATGTATTCAAGACTACCTGGAGTAACTACTGCATCTTGTATTGTCACCTCTGGAACAACAATTGTTATAATCTTATCTTCCTCATTTAGTTCTGGGCTGATTGCACTAAAGTCTATTCCAGCTGTCACTTTTCCCTCGTATGCAACGTAGTATTTCACATTTTCTTTATCATCATTAACAGTAGTAATTGAATTATAAACATAATCTGCGGTCTGCAATTCACTAATCTCAAACACTTCTTTAATTTGTGATTCAGTAATAGTTTTTACCTCACCTGGTTCATTCGTTGGATAGTAAAGCGGAGGAATAGAGATAAACGGAATTGAAATATTGAGATTCAAAAAACATACTGCTCCACAAACACAAATAGCTAAAATAATACTGATAAGAACTTTTTGCCATTTTTTCTTTTTTTGTTTACTTATTTCCTCCCCATTAATTTTCATGACATCATCACTACACTTTTGTTCTTCCATATATACTCCTTTAAAATAATAATCTATGCCATAATTAAAGAAACTGAACCTATGTCAACAAAGAATAATTCACATTTGATTCTTCCATTTCTGCCATACAATTAGTCTCCTTCACTTACACGTTGTAACTTTATCTATATTAAACTCACATCCTATGGGCACGTTGAACCACTCTGGCATTCATATTCAACAAAAGAAATCATCCACCTTAGCAACTGAATCTAATATCTTTCCCTCTGGAACCCCAATCTCACGAGCAAGATTCACACTATTCATGAGCCTTTTACGAAAATCTGGTGCGTAAGCATCCTTAATAAGTACTTCAAATTTCTTTGTCTTTTCTTCTAATTCCATTAAATACTGATTGTATTTTTCTTCTAATTCATTATCTAATACTTCCTGCTGATTCAAATAAGCCTCAAGCAATGCATTTTCCTTAGAATACATTTCCAATCTGGCATATTGAACTGCATAATCGCTCACATAAACAATCAAATCTCCAAATTCAGAGCTCAAGTTCGCTGTTGAATAGGACGAAAGTAGCTTCACCATCGCTTCAAAGGAAACCCAAAGACAACGATCCACATAATCCACTTCCTTTATTACACCCTGCCGCAAATCTTCTGTAAGATTTCGTAGTTCCTCCGATAAAGTTTGTATTTCCTCTTTATGCTTTTGCGGGATTATCTCTTGATTAGCAACTATAGATGCGTCAATGTAATTAGCATATAAGATAAACACTCGCTCTGTATAGGACTGTCCATCCATCAGAATAGCGGTATCCGCCACCTTATTTGCTATATCATTCCAATCTTCTTTAGAAAAACTTCTTGGATTTTTTCCGGAAATAATTTTTTCAATTACAGCCAGCGTAAGTGTTGTTCCTATCTTAATTGATGTCAGACCATCGTCTTCCGTTTTAGTAGCCATTGCATATGCAATTTCCTCTGATTTTTCAAGCTGCATCATAACACTTTGAAGAGACTCATAAACCGGAGTTCTTTGAAAGTATGAAATTGATAACTCTTTTATCTCATCCTCTAATAACATTATTCTTCCCCTATTGTCTTCTCAAACAGAGTTGTTAGCGCCAATGTGTTATTCACTAAACTTCCCAAAGCAATCTTTTGTCGTTCATCAAAATTAGAATAATCTTTTCCATACATTGATAAGCATTCTTTAAAGGAAGTACTTAACACTTCCTTCAAATTCACTGTTTCATCTAAAATGACCTTAATACTTGCATCAAGTTCCTTAACCTTCTCAATATTCTTTTTTACTTTTTCGATTTCTTCGTTCTTTTCTGCGTTTAACTTTGCTCTCTTTTTTGCAAATAAAACAATGGATGATAAAAGAGTTGCCCCTGCAATTGTCCAACCAACTGGTCCTGCCATTGCTAGAAGAGCACTTCCTGCAGCCATTCCTCCTCCTTCTGCAGCAAGCGCTCCTCCACCGAGCCATGCTAACGCTGCATTCGTTGCTGCTGCTCCTGATAGTGTAGATATTGCTGCTCCGGTAGATGCAGTTCCAAACGTAGTTGCAATCCACATAGCCGCAGTTGGCGCCATAAACGCAACCGATGCTCCTGCCGCTATTCCGGCACCGGCGCCGCCAGCTGCCGCTCTAGCTGCATCCAATTCACGCTCTGCAAAAACACACGCATCCTGAAACTCTTTTCGTTGCATATTAATCGTG
Organism: Lachnospiraceae bacterium; assembly: GCA_024692825.1. Lineage (GTDB taxonomy): Bacteria > Bacillota > Clostridia > Lachnospirales > Lachnospiraceae > JAILEN01. The sequence goes on from JAILMB010000261.1 coordinate 3,240, forward strand.
GCAAACTGATTTTCAAATTCCTTTGGAGTATTAGCAATACTATTCACTAATGTCTCCACATTATCAACTACATCAACAGAACGACTACGTTCTACAAAAAGACGTACACCCTTATCATTCATAAGGGTGTACGAGTCATTGTAATTTGTAATCTCAGCCTCAAGCATGCGATCCAATTCCGTGAGCTTATCATTAATTTCATCCTTCATCTTGACGGCTGCATCTTTTGCTTCGATACTCTTTTCCTTAATAGCAGATCCGGTCTTTTCCATGGAACTTTTTATCGCATCCGTATCTATTTTTTCTACATTTTCGCTTATTGTATTTTTTATGGAATCAAAAAGACTATTAGACATAAAACTCCCCCCCAAACAACATAGATTGTTATGACTCTCCACAATAATTAATATTATCATAACAATAATGAAATTGCATTAAAGTTGTACACGATTCAATTAATCTAGTCGGATTAGTCTTTCTTCAATAATATCAACCATTTCCGTTTGTTTTGAAGCAGCAAGTTCATCAGAAACTCGAATAACACACGTTCCAATTACCACATGATATCCATTAGATAAAATGCTTCCATCAAATCCTGCAAGATAATCATTTCTTGATTCTGCATCTTCCTCTGTCGTATAAACTTCAATACTTCCACCACACGCAGTGCCTTTATCAATAATTGAATCACCAGAAACTTCATCTTGATCAATTAAATCCAACGAAAAATAAACTTGAGCAGAATACCCCCCTTGCTTTCCAAGATGTCCATTAGGATCATTTTCCTCAGTAGCTGCATCTATCCCTGTAATATGTTCTGTTTCTTGCAAACATTGAATCACATAAGACTCCGATGGATTATTTACAAGCGCATACTGTTTTATACTTTTGTCAAGTGCATCATATGCTGAACTAAGCTCTGATAATGCTTCCGTATAATCCGCATCTTCCATGGTCTTAGTCTGATTCTTTATTTCCTCTAAGTCTTTTGCCATTTCAGGAATATCTACTCTGCATTTTTTGGCATCAGAAATCGCAGTTTCTAACTCCGGACGAAGCGATTCATCTAGGGCAATATCCTCACTGTCCACTAGAACACGTGCATTCGATATCTCTGTATCTAACTCTGCATTTTGATCTTCTAAAGCAGACATCGCTTCTTGAAATGTCACTTCAGCCTCTTTATATTCTGCATTTTTACACCCTGTCATTAGCATCGCAGCCATGACTGCAGTCATCAAAATTCCTAACACTTTTCTTTTCATACTTCTTCATCCTCCTTTTGTATATCGCTCGCTATCTGTCTGACGCGCCTTTCAGAGAGTCCCACAGTTCTAGCTATTTCAGAAGCAGACATATCTTTCCAATGTTGCTTAATAAACTCCTTGGTATACTCCTTGGAAAACAACCTCTGTGGGAACGTCACATTCACGCCTGAAAATCGCTTCCATATTTTTTTAACTGCTGCATCTCCAAGTATGTCCGCTAATTCACGATACACGCCAGCATAACGCTCCGGATTGCCTTTCAACACGTCCACCTCCTCTTCTAAATTGAATTCTACATTTTTCTTTTTCACATTGTCCTCTGCTGTTTTCATATGAAATTTGCACAGCAATATTTCCTTGTTTATTCACTGTGCATTCCTCCTTTCATAACAGCACCTATATTTTTTGCGAAAAAAAGAACCCAGCAAACGCCGAGTTCTTAAGAGGAATATTTAGTTATTGTTTTCAACGTAATCAGCCACCATGGTGGACATTCTTCTCCTTGGATACTAAATAATCATTTGCAATCGTTGCGATAAAAGCTATAATTCCTACCCCAAAGAACGTCTTTAATAGAGTTTTCATACACTCACACTCCTTTCATATCAGCTTCTATAGCATCATCTGTAAATTTTGCGAAACCATATTGCCTTCATCTTGACTCTATAAACTCTATAAAGTGGATTCTAAAATTACCACCTTAATCGCTCTTCACTTATTTGAGCATTCGTCTTTCACAAACACTTTCAATGTTCTAACCATAACTATGGCATAACATTAATCTACTCGTTTAAGATAGAGCTTAATCTAGGCCCATATTCTTGAAAAATTCGATTTCTTACAACATCTGGATATGAATCTAAAGTTGCCGTAGGTTCTGGGTTCCTTCAGAGTAGTTCTTTAAGAATACCGGTATCTGAACCTGCATCTCCTCTTTCGCTTTTTGGGACTTTTCAAATATTTCTTTTGTTTTATCTTCAATCTTGACTTCTTTTCGACTTTCTTTTTTTACATTTACCTTTTCTTCCGGCATTCCTGTGGCAATCAAAGTTACCGTGATTTTATCTTTCATACTTTCTTCATCCGAGACTGTTCCCCAAATCATATTGACATTTTCACCGGCAAGCTCTCTGATATAATCTGCAGCTTCGTTCAATGAAGTCAACGTAATATTGCCACTTGTATTAAGCAATATATTCTCTGCCCCAACAATATTTGTTTCCAATAATGGTGAATTTACCGCTTCTTTTACCGCATCTAAAATAGACCCATCCGCATCCACCGTACCAATACCTAGGTGACCAATGCCTTTATCAATCAGTGTTGTTCTTAAATCATGGAAGTCTAAATTAATTTCGCCTAAGTTATATACAATATTCGTTACTCCTTCGATCGTATATTTCAAGATTGTATCTGCCATAGTAAATGCATCTTTTAGATTAAGCTGTCGTTCGACAATGGCGAGAAGTTTATCATTTGGAATCACTAAAAGTGTATCCACGTTATCCTTTAACTGTTCTACTCCATTTTGTGCTGCACTCATTCTTGGGCGGTTTTCAAACGAAAATGGTAATGTCACAACACCCATAGTAAGAATTCCTTCACTTTTACTACATCTTGCAATAATTGGAGCAGCTCCGGTCCCAGTTCCGCCTCCCATGCCACAAGTTATTATCACCATATTATAATCTTGAACAAGTTTTTTTATTTCTTCTTCACTTTCTTTCGCAGCAGCTTCTCCTAAAGTCGGATCTGCCCCTGCACCATATCCATGTAAAAGTTTTTCACCAATTTGAATCTTTATTTCAGCCTGACTTCGGTATAACACAGCAGCATCCGTATTAACTACAGCAAAAGTAACTCCTTTTAGTTTTGCATCAATCATTCTATTAACAGCATTGTTACCTCCTCCGCCTACTCCAATCACAAGAATCTTCGGTCCATAGGTTAATTCCTGTTCCATTAGTTCAATCATAACAATCCTCCTCTAGGAATTTGCATTTTTGCGATATATTTTTGTTGCATTTCTGCAACTTTCTTCTGTATATTATCTTTAATGCAACTTTTTGTCAAGGAATAGTTGCATTATTGCACTCCAATGATATAATACTTAAAGAACTTATAAACTATTTTGATAGGATTACATTATGACAATTGGTGAAAGAATAAAGAAAATAAGAAAAGAAAAAAATATTTCCGTTGAGTCGATAGCCAAATCACTTGGTGTATCAAAAACTACCGTATATCGATATGAAGACTCCACCATTGAAAAAATACCTTTGCAAATTTTTGATAAACTATGTGATATCTTGGGTGTAACTTCAGCTGAACTTATGGGAAACACACCAGACCCAGAGAAACATTCACCGCTTCCAACAAAATTCGACAATGCGCAGGACGCTATG
>JAILMB010000288.1 GCA_024692825.1 Lachnospiraceae bacterium
ACGTGGCATACGTACATGAAGAGACTCTAAACCAAGGTTTAAATAAAAAGCATTCTGTGGAGACTGAATTGAACCTAAATCTCTCATAAGCTGTGCAGTCGCCTTTGTAATAAATGCTCCTTCTTTTCCAAACTTCTCTGCGTAAGTAATTCCGTGATAAGACTCATCAGGAGTACAAAGTCCAGGATATTTATCAGCATGAGCCATCCAGTCAAAGTTTCCGGAATCAACAATTACACCACCTACTGCTGAGCCATGTCCATCCATGTACTTTGTAGTAGAATGAGTTACAATATCTGCTCCCCATTCAATTGGTCTACAGTTTACAGGTGTCGGGAAGGTATTATCAATAATAAGAGGTACACCATGCTTATGTGCTACCTTTGCAAAAAGTTCAATATCTAAAACTGTAAGTGCCGGGTTTGCAATTGTCTCACCAAACACAGCCTTTGTGTTTTCTTTAAATGCTGCATCTAATTCCTCTTCTGTAGCATCAGGGCTTACAAAAGTAACATCGATTCCCATCTTTTTCATGGTTACACCAATAAGGTTGAAAGTACCACCGTAAATAGAAGAAGATGCAACAAAGTGATCTCCACACTCACAAATATTAAACAAAGCAAAGAAGTTTGCAGCCTGACCTGAAGATGTAAGCATTGCTGCGCTACCACCTTCCATTTCAGCAATCTTAGCTGCTACATAATCATTGGTAGGATTCTGAAGTCTGGTATAAAAATATCCACTTGCTTCTAAGTCAAATAACTTGCCCATATCTTCAGATGTATCATATTTAAACGTAGTAGACTGAACGATGGGAATCTGTCGAGGTTCTCCATTTCCTGGTCGGTATCCGCCCTGTACACATTTTGTATTTAATTTATAATCTTTCATTTCTATCCTCCTAAAAAATGTTTACTTATAGTTTTTAATTATAGCAAACATTCTTATTTTGTATTGCCATTTCCGTGATGGATTTTTCTTATTTCCCGTAATCAGTTTTTCTTATCACAACCCCATCTTTTTTATCGCAAAACTTTCTTTTCACAACCCATCTTTCTTATCGCAAAACTTTCTTTTTTCAACTTAACTTCTATAATCTGCGTTGATTGTGACATATTCATGGGTCAAATCACATCCCCATGCAGTGGCAGACGCATCTCCTTCATGCATATCCACAAAGACGGTAACCGTATCTGCCTTCATAATAGAAAGAGCTTTTTCTTCATCAAATTCAATAGGGGTTCCTTTGTCAAATACCTGAAGGGTTCCATTGACACTTTGGAAGTAGAGCTCCACGTCATTTTCGTCAAAGATGGAACCAGAGTAACCCATGGCACATAAAAATCTACCAAAGTTTGCATCACAACCAAAAATAGCTGCCTTGGAAAGATTTGATCCTACGATGGCACGGGAAAGAATCTTTGCGTCTTCCTTTGTCTTTGCGTTTACTACTTTTGCCTCAAATAATTTACTAGCTCCTTCTCCATCTGCAGCCATTCTCTTTGCAAGGGATTCGCAAACAAAAAGCAATGCCTCCTTAAAAGTATCATAGTCTTTATTCTTTTCTGTAATCATTTTATTTTTCGCTTCGCCTGAAGCCATTACAAGCAAAGTATCATTTGTAGAGGTATCTCCATCTACAGTAATCATATTAAAGGTATCGGAAACCACCTCAGAAACAGCCTCCTGCAATAAGGTCTTTTCAATGGAAAGATCGGTTGTTAAAAATGCAAGCATGGTACACATATTTGGATGAATCATTCCACTTCCCTTTGACATACCACCTAATGTCACCTTTACTCCAGAGATTTCAAAGCAAACTGCAATTTCTTTATTTACTGTATCTGTGGTCATAATTGCTTTGGAAGCAGCTGTTCCAGCCTCTAAGCTTTCATCCAGCGTCTTTGCCATGGTCTCTACGCCTTTTTCCAACTTCTCTACCGGAAGCTGAGCGCCAATAACACCAGTGGATGCCACTGCAACGGAAGTATAAGGAACTCCCAGGGCCTTTTCCACAGCTTTGGCTGTTTTTTCACAGGCATCCCATCCCTGTTGACCGGTAGCTGCATTGGCAATGCCGGAGTTTACTACCACAGCCTGCAAGGCTTCCCCGGAGGAAACCACCTTCTGATCCCACTTTACACAAGCTGCCTTTACTACATTTGTGGTAAAGGTTCCGGCGCTGACACAAGGCACTTTCGAATACACCATAGCCATATCCGTTCTATCCTTGTATTTAATATTTGCTTCACAACTACTTGCAAAAAATCCTTTTGCGGCGGTTACACCACCTTTAATTTCTTCCATTTCATCCTACCTCAACTGTTGAAATTCGTAATATTTTCTTCGTTTAATACAAAGTCATATACGTTTACATCTTCTCTCATTTTCCAACCGGATTCATGCCAAAACTTATTTCCAATGGCGTTTCCGGTAAAAGCAATCAGGCTAACCTTGTTTACCTGTTCTTCCTGCAAGGCTCTCATGCAAAAGATTGCCATGGCCTTTCCAATTCCATGTCTTCTGTATTCTTCCTGAACACATACATGATAAAAATAACCTGTTCGACCATCGTGGCCGCATAAAATAGTGCCGACGATTTTTCCCTTAGCTTCTGCTACCACAGATATTCCAGGATTTCTCTTTAAAAATCGACTGACACCTTCCTTCGAGTCATCAATGCTTCGAATTCCAAATCCATGAATGGTCATCCATAAATCGTGGGCTTCTGCGTAATCTTCTTCCTTCATAGGACGAAGGGTAAATGCTAATTCTTCTTTCATCTTTCTTTCCTTGGTGTCGTATTTATGGGAACATTGGAACCATACGAAGGCCCTCATCTTCAGGAAGACCAAACATAAGATTCATATTCTGAACTGCCTGTCCCGCTGCACCTTTTACTAAGTTGTCAATGACCCCCATCATAACAACCCGGTGAGTACGTTCATCTACCTTAAACCCAATATCTACAAAATTTGATCCTTCTACCCATTTGGTTTCCGGTGTTGCACCTTCTCCTAAAAAGCGCACAAATTTTTCATTTTTATAATATTTATTATATGCCTCTGCAATCATATCAGATGTCGGATATCCCTTACTTCCATCCGGCAACGTTACTTCTTTTAAAGAAGCATATTCTGTTGCTAAAATTCCCCGGTTCATAGGAACTAGGTGAGGGGTAAAGGAAATCACAATCTCTTCTCCTGCTGCATAGGAAAGCTGTTCTTCGATTTCCGGGGTATGGCGATGTGTTGCTACACCATAAGCTTTTATACTTTCATTTACTTCACAGAATAAATTCTGCTGCTTTGCTCCTCGACCTGCGCCACTTGTTCCACTCTTTGCATCTACTATCAATGTATTTCCATCGATATATCCTTCCTTTACAAGAGGATATGCTGTCAAAATAGAACAGGTGGTAAAACAACCAGGATTTGCTAGTAATCTGGTGTGTTTAATCTCTTCACGATTTACTTCACACAGTCCATATACTGCCTTTTCAATCAACTCTGGACTTCCGTGATGAATGCCATACCACTTCTCATAGATATCTACATCTTTAATTCGATAATCTGCAGATAAATCAATGACCTTAACTTTTTTCAAAATATCTTCATTTAATATAGTAGATAAATATCCTTGGGGTGTTGCAGTAAAGATTACATCTACTTCCTCTGCCATCTTATCAATGTTATCATCCAGACATTCATCTTCTACTAACTCAAACATGTTTTTATACACATCTGCATAATTCTGTCCCACATAGGATTTCGATCCATACCACTTGATTTCACAATCCTTATGGTTCAATAAAATTCTTACCAGTTCGGCTCCAGCGTAACCTGTTGCACCGATAATTCCAACTTTAATCATGTATTTGTAATCTTCCTTTCCTATACTTTCCGTACATATGAAAGTATAACGCAACTGCACCCCAAATTGTAAATGAATATTTAAACACTCTCTAATGCATAATTATACATACTCTTTCCATAAAATCAACATTTTTTTATTTTCCCCTTGCTATAAATATACATTTGTTGTAAGATAACCCTTGGATGTACCTGACAGAACAATTTACGTATAAAAATGCATTTATATAGCTACACAAATGCAAATTATATACAAACGTCCCAACAGTTCATCCAAAGGAAATAAAAATACAAAATTTATAATAAGAAAGGAAAAAGATTATGAAAGAAAAAGTTATTCTTGCATACTCAGGTGGTTTAGATACCACAGCAATTATTCCTTGGTTAAAGGAAAACTA
>JAILMB010000290.1 GCA_024692825.1 Lachnospiraceae bacterium
TATAGCCTTTTGTTCCGGAAACCATAAGTCTTCCGTCACCTTTTACTCCCAATCCGCAAATCATGTTAGCTACACAACCATTTTTAAACCGAAGGGTTCCTTTAGTAAAGATATCAATATTCTTATCATTATATACACAGTCAAATTCATGAGACGAAATATCACAGCCAAAAATCTTTAATGCCGGAAGCATCACATAGCTTCCTAACTCTCTAAAACTTCCACCATAAACTTCATCTGTAAGCTCTCTGCTTGTCTTACTTTCAAGTTTTGTAAAGCAGGCATCCACATAAGCCACATCGCCAATCGTACCAGCATCAATCAGTTCTAACACCTTTTGAAATCCTGGGCTATAAGAAGTCTTAACCCCTTCCATCAGCACTAGATTTTTTTCTCTAGCAAGGGAAAACAAGCTCTTTGTCTCCTCTTCCTTTAAGCAAAGAGGTTTCTCACATAATACGTGTTTTCCTGCCATCAAGGCCCTTTTTGCATACTCAAAATGTGTTTCATGAGGAGAAGCAATATAGACTGCGTCCACTGATGCAAACAGTTCTGAAAGCCCATAAAATCCTGTCACATCATTTGCATGAGAAAATGCATCTGCACTTTCTCTTCGCGGATTGTATACACCAATTACCGCTACAGAACCACCACTTCTAGCTTCTAGCAAAAATCTCTTTGCAATTCTTCCTGTTCCAATCATTCCAATTCGAATCATGCATTCTCTCCCACACAATCATAATCAATTAATAACGCCGGATGTCCATCCTCCCCTGCATAATATGCAAGTTCTGAGGCATCACCATAATAGGCATCACATTCTTTTAGCATCTCTCTTGGGTCTTCGTCAAAAATCAATCTTCCCCAGCCAGATGCTTCGTACTCTTCTAGCACAGAGAAAAAGTCTTCTAACACAGGAGAGTTATTCTTTGCTAAATATTCTCCCATAAACCCATATGGGTACCAATATAGTTCCACCTCATCTTTTCTCTCTTCAAAAAAGGATAGGTTATACTTTAATTTTTTTATGGCCACTTCCTTTTTAGATAAAAGTGGAAGCACGTCTGTATAATAAAATACTCTTTTCAACTATATGCCTCTTTCACGAAATTATTATCTATTTATACTACTAAATTCTGTTCTATTATTATGATTATATTTTATGATTATAATTTATGATTCTATTTATGATTATATTTTATAATTATATTTATGATTATATTCATAATGATATTTATGATTCTACTTTAAGAATCCCTGTAGTGTAAATAGCTCTTCCTGTTCCTTATAAAACGGATAATCATGTCCTGCCGTTCCTTTTACAAAGCTTTTATAATCTCCATAGTGCTTTGTTAGTGCTTCATCTGCACCACTTGGCACTTGAATATCAATCATTTCAAAAGGCAAAGAAAAACTGTCCTTATACCATTCTTTTTTTCGAATTCCATTTTCACTTCCAATAACCATTTTGGGGAAATAATCTAGATCATCTGCATCAGCCTCTGATGTCATAGCAGCAATTCGATCTGCAAGTTGATAAATCTGTGGTCGCAGTGGTGCATCTGTGGAAAAACGTCCTCCACAATGTGCTTCTAATACTGCTAGGTCTTTATAATATTCTTGCTCACTACTTCTAGTATCATAATCCCCCGCCAATACATAAGCCATGTTATATAAAAGCTTTACCATCTTTCTTGCGTTCTCATCTCTTGGAATATAATCGAGCGGGAAAATATCAATGGCACAAATAAACGGGCAACCAAAGAACTTTTTATTTCTCTCATTGTCCCACTCTAGCTTGTCTCCCACAAAATTTTCTACCACAGCATGAAACTGCCTGTAAGTACCTGTCACGTCATTATACATAGACTTCACTCGATACTCTGATGGAAGTTCATGGGCTACAGATAAAAATTTCATATAGTCTTCCCGTTTCATAGCAAGGTCGATATCATCATCCCAGGGAATAAAACCATGATGTCGTACTGCTCCAAGAAGGGTTCCAACTTCTGCAAAATAGGTAATATTATATTTTTTACATAGTGCATCAATCTCTGAAAGGATTTTTAACTCTGCCGCCCAAGCCTGTTTCATTCGTTTTGAAATCACAAAGCCACAGCGGGTTTCTTCTGTTAAAAATTCATCCGTTATTTCTATCATTTTATGTATTGTTATCCTCTATACTCTTTTTACAAACTTTTCACGATCAAATCACTCTTCGTAATTAATCTATCATTTTAATGAATTTAAGCCTTAATATCTCTAAGTAAAACCGGTATTCTTCTTATATTAGCTTCGTGGGCCTGTTGTCCCGGATCACCATAAAAAGCGTCCATTCTATTTAACAGATCCGCACTTTCCCTTGGATCATTTAAAACATGAATCCACTCTTTTTCCTTGTATTCATTGACCAATTCAATAAACGCTTCGTATACCTTCGGTTCTTGTTCTTTTACAAGTTGTTCCATTCTTCCATATACTTCCCAGTACACTTCCAATTTTTTCTTGTTATTCTCAAAGAACTCTAAATTCTGTCGAAGTTTCTCTACCGCCGCCTCTTTATAAAGTAAAAATGGTGCTGCATCTGTATAAAAATAAATGCTTTTTTTTGCAGAATCTTTCTTTTCTTCCTTCATGTAATCAGCTACGACCACTTTTTCTTCCCAAAAAGAACGCATTTCTTCTCCACTAAAATCTACCAACGCTCTAATATAATTACCTCTCATATTATCAGTTGGTACATAGACTTTATCTGCGTGCATCACTCCTGGCATCTTTACATAGTAATTCATGCTGTAAAAAGATTTTTCATCTGAGTAAGCGATTTCTTTTATATCTAAATAAGGAACATATATTAACTCATCTGTATATTTTAAAAGTTCATTTGTATAAAATACTGGATGTACCGTAAAGGAGGGATTTTCACTATCATATGGTATTTGAAAATAGATACGTTTTGGGTGTCTCGCTTCTAAGTTATAGTCATTGAAAGATACTAAATGTAACTCTTCCGGATATCCATTATCAATATAATGTTCACCAAAAACACTACCATCATATGTTGTATCAAAATAAGGAACTGGCATAACAAATACTTCAGTATTCTCTTTTTGGGTTTCTAACTCCCAAAAATATTGATAGTGATTCCAGGCACTTCCACCTATAGTTAAAAATACCACTTCTTCTGTTGCATTTTCATCCATATGTACATTCTGTTTTAAGGCATCAATCTGACCTTGCAATCCTGCATATAAATCAGGCGCCATCTGTATCGTATGTTCTAGTTGTGTGATTTTTTCTTTCAATGCCATTCTTTCTTTCTCTCTGGCATTTCGAATATTATCAGCCACCTTCACTTCTTCTGGTATCCAAGTATAATTCCAGCTTTTCCAGTTAAATTTATTCATAACCATATTTTCTTGAGTGCGATAATATGGATAATCATGCATTCCTCCAGTTTTATTCACAGTCATATAATCACCGTATCGAGACTTTAAAACTTCATCATAAGAAACCGGCACTGGTATTTCCATAATTTCAAAAGGCACTAGCATCGTTTTATCATATGCTCTTTTCTCACAGTCCGAAGAATGAAATCGAAGCCATGCTGACATAAAACATACTTTTTCTGCTTCTTCGGCCTTCACTTCACTCATGCCTTCCTCCGCAGCAAGCAGAAACTGTTTCGAAATATTTTCTTGTCGATTCAATGGCTTTGGCAAAAGATATTTGGAACTTTCTACCATATGCCAAAACTCTTCATCAGCTTTTTTACACTTTCTTAAAGCATCGCCAATTTGAAATAACAATTTCACCCGTTCTGTACGCTCATTTTCTTTTTCCACATCTGGATACATATAATCTAAGACAAAAACATCCACTCCAGCTGAATAAGGAAATCCATGGTATTGATTCAAAAATTCATCTTCAAAGCGAATACTCTTTGTATTTACAATTCTAGCATAGGCATCTGACCATTCATCATTATCTCGCCAGCTTAACACTGTATAATTATCAGGAAGTTCACTTCTATGCTGCAAAAACAATTCATAATCATCTCGAAGCATTACCACATCCAAATCATCATCCCAAGGAATAAAGCCCCCATGACGAATCGCTCCAATTAAGGTTCCAGAATCCGCCATATACTTAATATTATATTTTTTACACAAGGAATCTAAGTCC
>JAILMB010000298.1 GCA_024692825.1 Lachnospiraceae bacterium
TTAAAATTCGGAAAAGACCTCGTCCGATAGAAGTTTCTCCACCAACAGCTAGAAATCCAAAGTGCAAATCCGTCAAAGCTGCCGCTAAAGCTTTTTGTTCCTTTTCCGGCATAGGGTTGTGCTCGTAATCTCTCCAACTAATTACCAAATCTGTCTCACCACCATAATATGTCAGTTCTGTAAACAGAGCTTTATCAACCACACCACCGGAAAAACGATCAATCGCATTTCTGGATAAAAGTTTAGAATAACCACCAGTCAGTTGAGATTCGCCAAATCGAATCTTGGACTTTGCTTTTGCCTCCTTTTTTTTCTTGTCAGCATAACCAAAAATACTGTTTTCGTCATTGATATTAACACCAAACTCTTCCATGCGATGTCGAAAAGCACCTGACCAAGAGCTTCCCGGAATTACCGGGATTCCATTTTGTAAAATCAACTGTTTCATATCGGGTTTTGGAGCATCTTGTTCATCGGAAACTTCTGTTGTATATTGCCGAATAGAAATTCCCCCCTCTTGTTTTAGTTTTACAAAAAGTCTACAGGACGAGTTCAAATCTGATGGATTTTCTATCACATATGATTGACAATCAAACGACTCCCAATGTGTCTCATTAGAAAACAAATCAAAATCCAACCAGTCTTTTACCGTTTCCTCTTTCGTTAAGTCAAAACTACGCTCCCATACTTTTACATCACCTATTTCTCCATATCCACGCATAGTTTTACCGCCGAAAGTCAATCCTGCATCCATGAAAAGCTTAGCCAATTCACTACAAAAATCATATGATTCAGTATCATCTAAGGTATTCTCTTCTATATATGTCACAAACAAACTCCCGGGTTCCAATATTTCCATATCGAATTTTGCACCCTTGATAGCCGTTTTATACTTATCCAAAGCAACGCTATCACGTACACTGACCACAGCATCATCAGTTTTCATCAACTTTGCATCATAAAATACTATACGGCTCTCAGTTTGTGAACCTTTTTTATCTTTTGTAGCTGTCCTTACATCTCCCATGTATTCTTTGACATGCGGAATCGATTGTCTTAATGCCTCATCTCTCAACACACCGGAAATAGATGACGCAGGTATATACGGATATCCACTAGAATCTCTGATTAAATCCTTATCAGTAATATCATTTTCCCCCGAACCAAGCATAAGCGGAGAAACCAATTTAAACTGAATTTTATAAAAGTGTTTTTTCTTAATCTTTGTCATTCTTAATCTCTCCCTTGATACTTTCGGTCCACTAATATTGCCATCACATACTCATTCCATCTTGCTTTCTTTTCTTCAGAAATTCGAGAAGGTTCAATACCAATAGCGTTAAACTTCTCATCCCACTTTAATTTATCTGAATTATCTGAAGCGCCCTTCATATATAGGCTACCCTCTCCAATACCTTTTGATGTACCCACACTCTGATATATTTTTTCTCCTTCTTTTCTTGTTGCATCTGACTTTATAGATTCAATCCGCTTAACAAAATCCATAAATGCTTCATCCGGATTATTTCTATAAGCTGCAGTACTTTCTTTCAACATAAGCACAAATCTACTGGCAGACGTATTAGAAACCTTTATCTTATTATCAATTATTGCTTTATTAATTCTTTCATCCAACCATTGTTCAAAAATAATAGGTATTACAAGCTCTTTAGTGGTTTTTGTTAGTACACTGCTATTTATGCTATCCTTGTCATGTTTAAGTACAGGTGACATATATGTCATTCCATCTACAGTTCTGATATCTACCTGTCCATATCCCTCCAAATTACGTTCTCCCACAAACTGCGGGAAACCACTAACAGAAGCAGAATTATCAAGCACCAAATAGCTACCGGCTTTAATTGCCGGCAATACTGCTTTACGAAGGTTCCATACACCTACATATCCTGTTGCCAAAGTTGTCTGAATCGAAGATATATAAGCATTTGGCTCCTTATTATCACGAATTCCTAACTGCTCAGCAACAGCATTCCGAATCTCTTTATAATCTACTGTCGGCTGTCCCTCCTTATTATAGATAATGGTATCAGAAAGAAATGTGACCACTAGAACTCCCTCTTGTTTGTTAAAGCATTTCTCCCTTTTAAAAGGAATTAACTCACATTTACCATATTGAGCAGATTTTGATTTTCCCAAAAACAGATCTCCGGCTGAAAGAAGTTTCAGTATTAAATCCTTTTTATCCTTGGGTGCCACAATAGAACCGGCAAATTTCTGCTCTTTCCTCAAGGTCTCCATAGAATATAAAATACCTTCTTCCCCATTGCCTTCAGCAACCTGATGCTTATTTCTATGGCTATGATGGTATACTACATCCTTTAGAGTCTCATATAAACGCACCTCGTTGTTATTCGTTATTGAAGCAAATCTACCTTTTAACTTCTTGGGTTGATTCCCGTCCCCGTACTTATATTCTTCCTTATCAATAGAAGAATCTTCCGGTAAAGTATCTCCCAGGACATACACCAATTTCTTTGTCTTCTTTAGACGATTCAAATAATCCGGTGCCGGATAATAAATATAGTTGCCATCAAATGGATATAAATTTGTATAAATAGTTTCACCATTTAAGAAAAGAGTTCGAAATTCTTCAGAATCCGGATTTGCTCCTTCCACATTTTTCAAATATCTTCCTGCTAAAAGCCCCAATACTTGCTGTCCGGAGATATAGTCTCTGGATGTATTTTCATCTGTATTGCTTAGCATCAAGGGTGCAGTATTTGTTAAAGCAAAAGAAATCTCCACTTTACCATTTTGCATTTCTCGTATGTCAAAAAATGATTCATCTTTGTGAATTTTTTCTTCCTTTTTCGATTGATTTATCAGATGCATCTTTACATTTCCAAAGCCACGGTTTCTTTTTAAACCGATATGTCTGGTAGCTTTTACTATATCTTCTATAATTGATTCATCTTCTTCATCATAAGAAATTTCCGCCACAAAACTGATATTTTCCCCTTTCCTAACCGGGGAATATTGATTAATTACCCTTGTATATCGTAATGACCCCTCATCTGCGATGCCCTTTTCTATTCTTGTCTGTCCAACAACATGAGAATACCTGTCCAAAATGCTTTGTGATGTAATTTCCGGAATACTAAGTTTCTCTAAATCGCTTCTTACCTCATAATATTCCTCGACATATGCATTACCAATAACAAAATCACTGCTATGGTCGTTGCCCCGGTATCCAAACAGTGCTTCCACCTTATGCTCATCATATATACTATAAAGTAAGGTTTCTGCCGTTTCTCTCATACATCCCCTGATGCGTCTTGCAGGAATGTATGGCATACCATATTCGTCATAACAGGAATCACTGTCCACTATACCCGCATATGAGTAACCGGAACCAGCACATAAATCTGATTGTAATTCAATCTTGAGTTTACCTTCTTTTATACGCCCCATCTTTCATTCTCCGCTTCATTATTTTCATTTGTTTTATTACTATTTCTGAACCACAAATCGTGAGAAATTGATAATTCATATACAATCCCACGTGTTCTATTTGAATCTTTACTTAAGTATTCTTTAACTGCCAAAAACTTATCTTTACCATTTTTACGAGCCTTCTCATCTGCATGAGCATATACTCGATTGATTTCCATCAAAAGATCCGTTTTACTGGTTTTTGCAGCCTTAGCCATACCCTTAACATTAGAACGACTAAACTCTCGCAAGAATGCATTTATCTCACTTACTTCTTTATGCGTAGTTGTCTCCTTGACACTTTCACATTCTTTATCCTTAATCCACATCATCCAAGGACGTCCTATCACATCACCATTTTCTTTTTCTCGTATATTTTCAAGAGAAGTCCCAATAGCCCCCTGGCATATATGAAAATCAATAAATGCCGCATTTTTAATGTTCAGTTCTTTCATTTTCTGCTTTCCGGACTCACACGCTTCTTCCGCGATTTTATATACATCAGCATAAGGAGCATGACTATGAAAAACTGCGATTCCCGCGCATGCGGACTCATCACCCGGGCAATTCTTTAAATAATCTAAATAGGTTTGAGCACAGGATAAAGCATCATGTGCATTAACTATAA
>JAILMB010000032.1 GCA_024692825.1 Lachnospiraceae bacterium
TACGGTTCAGTCTTATCAGGGCTCAAAGATTTTTGAGGCAATTGGTATATCAGAGGATGTAATTGAAAAATACTTCCCGGGAACGGTTTCAAGAATTGGTGGAATTTCCCTGGACGATATAGGAGAAGCTGTAGATAAACAGCATTCCAGAGCATTTGATCCATTGGGATTGAAGACGAATTTGGAATTAACAGCAACAGGTCGTCATAAGAGTAGAGCTGCAGGCGAAAATCACAGATATAATCCAAAGACTATTCACATGCTTCAACAGGCGACAAAAGACGGAAATTACGATTTATTTAAAGAATACACTTCATTGGTAAATGAAGAAAAAACAGGATACTTACGTAGTATGCTGGATTTCAACTTTGGAAAAGCAATTCCTTTATCAGAAGTTGAAAGTGAAGAATCCATTGTAAAAAGATTTAAAACTGGTGCTATGAGTTATGGTTCTATTTCAGAAGAAGCTCATCAGACTTTAGCCATTGCTATGAACCATTTACATGGTAAGTCAAACAGTGGTGAAGGTGGAGAAAGTGAAGAGAGAATTCTTTCTGCCGGAACAGCAAACGATAGAAGTTCTGCCATTAAGCAGGTAGCCAGTGGACGATTTGGTGTAACGAGTCGTTACCTGGTAAGCGCAAAAGAGATCCAGATTAAGATGGCCCAGGGAGCAAAACCAGGTGAAGGTGGACATCTTCCTGGAAAGAAAGTGTATCCTTGGATTGCAAAGACAAGACATTCAACTCCTGGTGTTAGTTTGATTTCACCACCACCTCATCATGATATTTATTCTATTGAGGATTTGGCACAGCTCATATATGACTTAAAGAACGCAAATAAAAATGCAAGAATTTCAGTAAAACTGGTATCAGAAGCGGGAGTTGGTACTGTAGCAGCCGGTGTTGCAAAGGCTGGAGCTCAGGTTATTTTGATTTCTGGTTACGATGGAGGAACTGGTGCAGCACCTCTATCTTCTATTCATAATGCAGGTCTTCCATGGGAACTTGGTCTTGCTGAAACCCATCAGACCTTAATTGCCAACGGTCTTAGAAATCGCGTGGTAATCGAAACAGATGGAAAGCTCATGAGTGGTAAGGATGTGGCAATTGCAGCTATCCTAGGTGCAGAAGAGTTTGGATTTGCAACAGCTCCTCTTGTAACAATGGGTTGTGTTATGATGCGTGCGTGTCAGTCAGATACCTGTCCAATGGGTATAGCTACGCAAAATCCGGAGCTTCGTAAGCGTTTTGCCGGAAAGCCGGAATACGTAGAAAATTTCATGATTTTTATTGCAAGAGAACTTCGTGAAATCATGAGTAAATTAGGTGTTCGTAGTGTAACAGAGTTAGTAGGTAGAACAGATTTACTTCGTCAGAAGGATGAGCTTACTACTTCAGAAGAAAAATTAGATTTATCCCGAATCTTATTGGATGTATCAAAAACAAACAGGGAAGAAGTTACCTTCCAGCCTCAGTATGTATACGACTTTAAGTTAGATACTACAAAGGATGAGAGTGTTCTTTTATCTTCACCAAAGATTAAAAAGGCGATCACAAGTAACAAACCGGCATCTGTGGATGTAAGACTTAGCAGTACAGATCGAGCTTTTGGTACTTTACTCGGTGCTCAGATTACAAGAGAACATCCTGAAGGATTAGAAGAAGACACTATTACAGTAAATTGTACTGGATCAGGCGGACAGAGCTTTGGTGCCTTTATTCCAAAAGGACTTACACTTCGCTTGGAGGGTGATTCCAATGATTACTTTGGAAAGGGATTATCCGGAGGAAAACTGATTGTAAAGGCTCCAAAGGAAGCGACCTATGTACCACATGAAAATATAATTATCGGAAATGTGGCATTATATGGTGCTACTTCCGGTAAAGCCTTTATTGCAGGTATGGCAGGAGAACGTTTCTGTATTCGAAATTCTGGTGCTACGGCAGTTTGCGAAGGTGTTGGTGAACACGGTTGTGAATACATGACCGGTGGTGTTGTTGTGGTATTAGGTGAAACCGGAAAGAACTTTGCTGCTGGTATGAGCGGTGGAATCGCATACGTATTAGACGAAGATAATAAGCTTTACAAAAACTTAAATAAGCAGCTTGTAAGCATGGAAAAAGTAGAGCATAAGAGTGATGTAGATGATCTTAAATCGATTATAGAGGAACATGTGTCATGTACAAACTCTGCGAGAGGTAAAGAAATTTTATCTCATTTTGATCTTTATGCTCCATTGTTTAAAAAGATTATTCCATTGGATTATAAGATTATGCTTCGAAATATTGCCCGATTTGAGGAGCAGGGAGCAGACGCTGAAACTGCTAAGATTGAAGCATTCAAAGCATTTATGGAAGGAGGTGATAAGTAATGGGTAAGACAACAGGTTTTTTAGAGTATGAAAGAAAAGTAGATCCTGTAAGAAGTGAAGAAGATCGTGTAACAGACTTTTTTGAATTCCATGGGGATCTTAATGAAAAAGAACGAAGAAAACAGGCAGCAAGATGTATGGATTGTGGCGTTCCTTTCTGTCAGTCTGGTGACATGTTAGGCGGAATGGCAAGTGGTTGTCCTCTTCATAACCTGGTTCCGGAAACCAATGATTTGGTATACCGAGGACGTATGGAAGAGGCCTATAACAGATTATCCATTACCCATAACCTTCCAGAGTTTACTTCAAGAGTTTGTCCTGCTCTTTGTGAAGCAGCATGTACTTGTGGATTACATGATGAGCCAGTGGCAACAAAGGAAAACGAAAAGGCAATTATTGAATATGCCTATGCCAATGGACTTGTAACAGAGGAGGCCCCTAGCCAGCGCACTGGAAAAAAGGTAGCAATTGTAGGTAGTGGCCCTTCCGGATTGGCTGCTGCAATTTCATTAAACCGCAGAGGTCACGAAGTAACTGTTTACGAGAGAAGAGACCGTATCGGTGGACTTTTAAGATATGGTATTCCAAACATGAAGCTGGAAAAATCTGTTATTGATCGTCGCGTTGACTTAATGAAGGAAGCCGGCGTGAAGTTTGTAGTAAATGCAGATATTGGCAAGGATATTAAGGCAAAGGATTTGGAAAAGGACTATGATGCTGTCATTTTGGCATGTGGTGCATCCAATCCTAGAAATATTGATGCTCC
>JAILMB010000044.1 GCA_024692825.1 Lachnospiraceae bacterium
ATATGATTAAAACGTTTTTATTCAAAATAGATGTAGAGCATACTGCCCATGGAACACATTCAAGGCTGTAGCTACTTTTTGTATAGCACCCGTCTTAAAAAAAGTCCAATATTTAGTGATTGTTTTTTCATGCACGGATTTCAATGCACAAAAATAATATTTTTGCCAAAAATATTCAGTCTGATGCAGAAAAAAATGATGAGAAAACAACTGTTCCCCGAAAAAGAGTTAAGGATAGCACACGAGGATGGTCATAATCTCGCTTTCGCAGAGTTTTCCCTTGTGGTTTCTGCGGTGTTTTCCGCTACTGTGTTGAGATGGCAAACGGAGGTTATTCTTCAATTCTTCGTTCAAATTTTTGTCAAACTCGTCGATAATACAGAAAATTTCTGTAATTTTGTCATTGGTAATCATCGCTTTTTTGTTTTATAACTTATTCGTTTACAGCTATAAAGATACAAATGATTAGCGAGATTACCAATTTTTATGACCTTTTCTTATCCCGAACTGGCGTAAATCATATATTTACACATTAATGTTTGAACCAGAGAAAACAACAATATCAACATAAACAGAATCAAGTTCCTCTTTGTTTATTTGTATATAATTATCAATGTATTGCTTGGTCTTATTATAACTATATTCTACAAACCGAGAAAATGGTTTGGTGATGTCACACGACCAACCACAACATGTAACATCAAGTTCGTTATGTTCAATGATAATAATATCTCCACCCAAAATAGGGATACACTCGTCCTTTAATACAGATATTAATCTTTGAACTTCATTTATAGGAAGTCCAATGTCGTTTTCTGCAAAACCGAATGGTTCCAAGTCTATAAAAGCAATATCTAATTCTTTTGCGATATTTTTTACTATATTATTTTTCATTTAATGTATAACCTTAAAAAAACGATGATTTATAAATCCTTCTTTATCAAGTATAAACTCAAATTGTCCATCTTTCCATACTCCTTTGGAATTTGGATAAGAGCCTTTGATAATTAATTGTTTATATAGTTGCCCATCGTCGGCATCGAACACTTTCTCGCCGTCTCCATTTATAACGGAAAGGATATTGCCAATACTGTCCGTAAAGGCAATATATTTATTAAAATTAGTTCCCTGCTTGACAACTATTACATTGCCGTCGAGATAATAGAACTCGCGAGTAGTACCATTCTCGGTGATTTTCTCATAGTCGCCGGCATAGACTGTGGCACGAATCTGCTTTCCGTTTTGCAATACAACGCACAAAAATAATATTTTGGGCAAAAATATTCAGCCTGATGCAGAAAAAATGATGGGAAAACAATAGTTCCCCGAAAAGAATTCGACAGAACTCCATTCGGGGAACATGGTTATCTGATTTTGATTGACATCAAAATAGTGGAACTCGCAACCCTAACAATGTATAGTTGCAAGTTAGCGCAAAAACTACGCTATTTTACTCATATTTCGCTGCAAAACAATCATAAACACCATTCTTCATCTTATAAAAGACATCTTCAGGAGTAAAAACAAGACCTATATAGCTATGTTTAAATTCTCCTTCCAAAATTCCTACATAAAGAAAGTCCTTATTTATTCTCCAAACACTCCAATCATTCTGAATATCAGGTCTTGTATAATCGCCCTTACGCTTAAAGATAATATTTTCAACATCTCCAACATCGGCACATTTCCCAACTTTTTCCCACAGACCTCTCTTTACGCCTCCACTTACCACACAATGAGCATAAAACTCAACTTCGCCTTTCACTACTTCATCAAGTTTCGGCTCGGCATCTACAGGATATTTTTCCTTAAATACACGAACAACATCGCTATTTAACTGCGTCAAATCACTAACGATATATTGCAGATACCGCTTGTATTTGCCATCTATATTGGCGCAAAATACATCGCCAACCTTTGTTACAACTCGTTTTGCCATAAAAAATAATCAGTTACAAATATAAAAAACAGCATCAGACATAGTCTGCAATCAAAAATTGTAGAACTCGCAACCGCGCTTATTGAACTGACGTCTGCGAGATTTCTAAAAACCGATTAGGGGTATATATCTTCAAATTTGTCACACGATGGTATTGCGTTTATAGGAGTATCATCACATTTCCACATATCCAGTTCACATGGAATTCCGTCCTCATCAACTAAAAGATACAAAACTACCAGTACATTGTCTGTATCACAAAACTGACAATCTGAAACTAAAAATTCTTTCTTATTCTCAACATCTTCTGATTGAAATAACAGATATACTGGGCCTATTTCCATATCAGTAATAGGCTTAACCATGAGTTTACTTTCCCATGATGCTTCCAATTTACATTTTGCTTTTTCTGCAAGATAACTGATGATTCTTATTTCATCAGATGTTGGTTTTCTGATTGATTCCATAATATTCTGTTTGATTCCTACGACATTAAGAACAAGTTATTATTTTCCTGTGCAAAATTAAACAAAATAAAATTTCTACAAGAATCTGTTCACATTTTAAAACAAAAAAACTATTCTGAAAATCCTCCACAAAAAAGTTGTGCACACCACGGCACTTTCGCACAAGTGCCAGCGGTATGCACAACACGCATTTTTATTCAGGTACAATATCCGTCGCGGATATTTTCACTATTATTTGAGAATAACCTTCTTTCCGTCCTTTATAAAGATG
>JAILMB010000084.1 GCA_024692825.1 Lachnospiraceae bacterium
GGCAATTGCAACGGGAACAATTAGATTATCCCATTTATCTTTTGCAATAACTTCCACTATAGAACCCACGATTGCAGCAAGTAGAATTGCTACTATATTAGGAACTATAAACTCCATGCCTGGCATAGCGATTGCCATAAACATACTAGTAAGTACAGTTGATACAAGTACAAAAGCTATACTTCCCTCAATGGATTTCTTTTTATCAGCAATAGGAAGTTTGTGTTTTCCAAAAGGAATTCCTACTAACGCTGCCGCAGCATCTCCAAATCCCCAAACAATAATCACCACGTTTACTAACATAGGTTCTCCTATGGTAATTGCCAAAAACTCTTCTAATGCTGCTATAGTTAAAAAAACACCCGATAGATTTCGTTTTACTTCATGAGGAAATTTTTCTTCAAAAAACTCTTGAAAGAAATCCTTTTTTTCCATTATGGATAAAATACAGTAAGAAGCAATCGCACCAATCCCTAGGCACACAATAGCGTCTTGCCATGATTGTTGCCTTAAGTTCATAAAAATAATACCCGTAAAAGCCGTTATATGTAGTAGTTTTCGAAAGATAAAGGAGGGTAGTGGTTTTATTTTATATAGGATCACTAAAATACAAAATAAAGGAAGGCTCCAAATCAAATAATTACATCCGCATAAAAATATTCTTATTATTGTATCCATATAGTTTATTCTTTCAAGAAATGTATCTTAAAATAGTTCTCCTTACTCTTATTTATTTATCCTTTTCATCTTTATAGTTCTTAAATAATTTTTTTGTTCTTTTGATATACGATAACTTTCTATGGCCTTTTGAATGGTTTTATTGTGTACCCACGAATCAAGCCTTTGTTTTTCAAGGAAAGGCAAGGTAGCATCATATTGCTTTGCTAAAGCTGTAGCAAAATACCAAGCCAGCATCATATTAACATAGTATTCTTCGCTTCGAATATATGATATTCTTTCCATATACTCCACCTTAAAATAATCATCTAAAAAATAGCGCATCATGATTTCAATACCAAAACGAAGGGTATAAGAGTGATCCGACTCCATCCAATAATAGGCTGCATCTTTTGTTCGCGCTAAATCCTTTTTAAAAACCTTTGGAGATAATTGATCACAGGTTGCCCAATTATCTATATAGGGTAAGAACTCTTCGGTAGATTTCATAGCCTTATCATAATCCTTCTCCAAAGAAATGAGAAAGGCATGAAGTTGATTCTCTTCAAAATACCTGTGAGGTAAGTTTTCCATAAAGGCTTTCTCTTCCCCTGCTGCCTTTATTTTCTTTGCCATCGCTTTTAACTCTGGTGTCCTAACTCCTATAAATATATCTGGTTTAAGATTTGGAGTAAGCTTTGCCATAAAAGAACGATACTTCTCATCTTTCATAGCGAATAATTCTTCCAAATAATTCATATTGTTTTCCTATTTATTTTTCTCGTTTTTCTTTTTCAATTTCAGCCTTATATACTCTGTGAGAATACACTAGCGTCAACACACTAGCCAACACCAAATAAAGTACACACGTCATTGATGACGCAAAAGAATTTTCCATAGCAAAGGCCGTAATAATGCTAAGCACACCTGCTACCATAATCAAAATTCCCCCACATCGATTACTCTTTCTCCATGTATTGTCATTGTACATACTCCAGCTAATCCTCACCCCAACTGTACTGTTAATTCTAGTTTTTGTCATAACGTTTCCTAAAATTATAAACACGATTCCCATAAGAACTACAGTTACTTTGCCGGTGTCTACTACTTGGGTTTCTGCCATAGAAACAGCTTCCTTATACGAGCTAAACAAATAAAATCCCTGCATTACAGTAAACATAACAGCCATACAAGTCCCAACCATTTCAATCACCTTCCTATTGGAAATCAATCCGGCCACCGCTTTTTCATCTGTTTCCTTTTCTGCTCTTTTTTCATAATAACGGGCAATCAAACTCCAAAACAAGGACATCACCATTATAATGATAGGAAGTACAAAGTTTTCATATTTTGATCCCCATCGATCAATATTTCCTTCTACATCATAGTGCATTGGTACTGAATCAGGCATAAACAAAAGTACAATTGCTGTTCCTACAAAGGCAATAATTGTAACAATCCACATCATCTTTTTCATTATTTTTCACCTCCAAATTGACCAACCCAAAGAAGTAATTCTTCAAGCACTGACGTATTGATCTCGTAATAAATAAAATTCTTCTCTTTATACTCCATAATTAAGTCTGCCGATTTTAAAAGTTTTAGATGATAAGAAAGTGCCGCTGGAGTCACGCCTATTTTATCTGCTATTTCTCCAGCATTCATCCGACCGTTTTTTAGCATCACCAATATGTCTCTTCGTTGAGAATCTGCTAACACTTTAAAAATATTTGTGTTTCCCATATCTTATCACCTTATCTATTTAAAAATATTTTTAAATTCTATCTAAATTATAATTCCAAATATTCTATTACGTCAATAGGTATTTAAAATTTTCTTTAAATAGGTCGTATTTGAGGGTGATTTTTTAACTTAATGATTTTGTGTACCTTTTATTTCATTGCCTGAAGCTTATCATTCATCTCTTTTGCCTCGGCACGATAATGCCTCATAAAAAGAAACCAGATAAAAAATGCAACTCCAAGCTGAATCAACACAATTAAAATTCCTTGTCCAATGGTTTGTGATCCATCCATCCATCCAACTGCATAGGCAACGATTGTGTATACCACACATCCTATTCCCATATGTATTAACACTCTTATCGGAATTGGAAGATTTTCCTTCCGATACACAATAGACGGGACCCCAAATCCAAGACCAATCAAAATACAACCCATAAGCATTTTTGTATATTGGTAATTCTCAAGGCAAAAATTTCCTTTATAACCTATGTCAAATACAACACCAACGAAACAAAAAATTGCCATTGCCATTCCGATGCTTGCTACTGTGCTCTTTGTTAAATCTCTTATTGTCTCTTTCATTTTCTTTCACCTCCTATAATCCAAGATATTTTTTGAACTCTGGTAAATATGTTCGCGAAACATAATCCTTACAACCATTCTTTAACTTCAGCAAAAGCGTTCCGCTGAATCCCGGCTCGATACTATCCATATAAGACAAATTAATCAACGTTGATTTTGATATCTGCATAAACTGTTTTCCTAACTGCTGGCCAATCTCATAAAGTCTTCTTCTGGAACGATATTTTTGATTTTCACCATAAAGAATCGTATCTCCATTTTCAACTCTTACCATATATATTTCTTTCGGCTGCAAAACGATTATATCTTCTTCATTTTGCAAGGCAGTTATAGGAGTCTCACTTGTGCTTAAAGTATCAAGCATGCGTCGAATATCATCTGTCACCTTATCAGTGTATATCACTGCATACGGCTCCTTATATTCATCAGAAATATCAACACTTACCTTCATTTCCGATCTCCTTTCTCTTTGATAACACCATCCTACAATATAACATTCATTCTGTCCCGACATTTGATGTAAGTGGCAAATTCTAGCGGG
>JAILMB010000131.1 GCA_024692825.1 Lachnospiraceae bacterium
AGATGGAGATTCACTGATTCTAGAAAGAATATTATATCCGTACACCGGATGAAGTTTGATTTCTTCGTATTCTTCCGGTGTCAATTTACCATTTTTATTAATGATTCGATCAGGAACACCGATTTTTCCTACGTCATGTAAAAGTGCAGCATAAAAAACTATCTTACTTTCATCCTCATTCATACCTGAGGCCTTTGCAATCATCTGTGAGTATTCTGCAACTCTTAATGAATGGCCATGAGTATAGTTATCCTTTGCATCTATGGCAATGGCCAGTGCTTCTGCAGTCTGAGCAAACATTCGTAAAACGCCCTGCGACTTTTTCGCTTCTCTCAAACGTCCATGATAAACAGCGACACAAATTGTAATTAAAGAAGCTAAAAAAGTGATATAGTTTATCGTATCTCCTGAGTTAACAAAATGTGTTACTCCATGAATACTAATTTCCTTAGGTGCAAAGGTCAGTCCATCTTGAAATGTCAAAAGGATATTGTAAAATCCATAGAAACAAGCCGTCAAACTAATCATGGTAATATAAGGACGATACATCAGCATAAATCCAACATAAATCATCATCATTAAAAAGCAGATGATTTCTTTTCCGTCCCAAAAATCACTATAGGATACAAAGACACCGAAGAATAAACAGATTAAACAATATGTAACGGATACCATATGCTCTAAAAACACCACTCGTTTATGTTTGAAATATCCCATCAATGCGTATGAAACCATTTCCACACCGAATAAAAAGCAGCAGGCATAAATGCCAACTAAAGAGATATTCAAAATAAGTGCCATGGTAGGCGTTACAACATCTCCCACCTCAATAAAAGTTTCAAGTTTTAATTCAAAAGGATATAAAACACAGACACATCCACTCAGTAGTAATGTGAAAAACCATCCCTTCGACATATGGTCGCTTTTATGGGTTCGATAATACATGCAAAAAAGTGATAGTCCGAGTCCAGCTAATAAAAATAGCCAATACTTCGACGTATATTTCACAAGCGCATCAAACAAATCCATTCCTTCATCCTGCCATTTGGGAATGACTCTCGAATAGGTTTGTCTCCATAGCAACCAAACTTCTAAGACAATGGTTAAAAGTCCAATATACATACTACTATGAAGGTTTGCATCATGAAGAAAATCTTTTTCAAATCTACTTAATTTCTCAAATCCAAGCATATGTGCCATATACTTCAAGAATCTTTTCATATTTTATATTACTCCTATATATATATTTCCACCAAGAAAGTAAACATTATATCATTTTGCAAATAAAGCCACAATCCCCTCAAAATATGGCATATCTCATATTCTTCAAATTCCCCTTCAATATGGCAAATCTCTTATTCTTCGAATTCCCCTTCAATATCCAAATCTCTTATCCTTCAAATTCCCCTTCAATATGGCATATCTCTTATCCTTCAAATTCCCCTTCAATATCCAAATCTCTTATCCTTCATATTCCCCTTCAATATGGCAAATCTATTTTAGGATACCCTCAATGTACTTTATCAAATCTTCTCTTGAAGTAGACTTTAGAATATAGCCTGCCGGTTTTAGAGACATTACAGATTTAACGCTTTCTAAGTCCCCTACTCCCGTTAAAAATACCACAGGAATATCCGCAGTATTTTTTTCTGCTTTTAACATTTGCAGCACCTGCGGGCCATTGGCAACGGGCATTTCATAATCTAAAAGAACCAGATCAACCTTCTTTTTTCCTAAGAAATTAAAGGCCTGCATGCCTGACGTTACTACGCTGGTGGAATAGCGATCCTTTAGCCACTCTCTTACCATCTTCGCATATCCAGGATCATCATCTACAATTAAAATTCTCTGTTCTTCAAAAACAGGTACGGATGCTTGTTGTTTCTTCTGCTGAACAAACATATTTTCAATCTTTAGTTCAAGGTCATCTAGCTTAACGGGACGATTCATCCATCCATAGTTTTTCATCACAGGTAAAGCCGTAAAAACATCATTCTCCATCTTTTTCTCACCAATGGTAAGAAGCATCTTTCCCGATGATTGAATCTGATCCATAAAGTCTTTCAGAAGTTCCTTTTCATCGTAATCTTCCATAACCTCTGCGTGCAAATACAGCACAAACATATCTGCCATTTCCAGGTATTGGCTCACCTTATCAAAACAATTTTCAAGTACAATGAGCTTGTATCCCAGTTCCTGTAACTTTTTTTCAATTCCTTTTACAACAATACTGTATTGATACAACACAAGTACGATCATTTTACTTTCTTTTATAGCCACCTTTTATCCTCCTACTCTATTTTCCAGCCTCGTCTAATGCCGCTATCATTCCATCATAATCAAAGAGTTCAAACTTTTCTTTTAATCCTAGGAATAATGCTTCCTCTTCTTTTGGAATGCGATAATCTGCTAACTCCTCAAAGATACTTTCTAATTGTTCTAATTCCATCTCTTCAGCGGCTTCACGAATTCCCTCGTATACAC
Organism: Lachnospiraceae bacterium; assembly: GCA_024692825.1. GTDB lineage: Bacteria > Bacillota > Clostridia > Lachnospirales > Lachnospiraceae > JAILEN01. The sequence continues at coordinate 2,485 of JAILMB010000131.1, forward strand.
TTTCCATCAAAGCGGGATCTGCTTCTGTTTTTTCAGTCGATTCCTCCTCTTCATGAATGCCAAATAAAGGAGCTAAGATTTCTTCATAGACTCCATAGCGTTTCATCAAAGCCTCGTGATGTTCTTCAATAAAGGAAATATCTTCGTTTTTACCAGCCTCTTCCAATTTAAGCGCCGCGTCACTTAATTCCATTGCTCCTACAAGTCTTGCGGAACTCTTTAATGCGTGTACCTTAATGGTATAATTTTCCCAGTTTTTTGCCTCGTAATATTCCTCTAGCTCTCGAGACTTTGTTTTGATGGAATCATAAAAAATTTGTAACACAGAGCGAAGTGCATCTTCTGAACCACTGCTCTTTATAGCTACCTTTCCATCGATTCCTTCAATGGTTTCATACCATTTTTGATTGGTCTGTTTTCGAACGGTTTTTTCTACCAGGTATTCACGACTGTCATTGATGGATTTCAACAGTGCATTTAGATTGTATTCTTCCTTTCCTTTTTCCATGTACAAAAGGCCAAAGGTTCCAGGTCCACAGTTTAGTGAAATGGCTGCAGAGGCCTTTTGGAACACAATATTTTTAAAGTCATATCGCTTTTCTACTTCTGATTTAATCCACTGTAAATCTTCCTCAGCTACATCTGCATAGGTAATAAATAAAAGATCCAAATCCGGTCTTACCATCTTCGGTAAAGCAAAGGAAATATATTTACCGTAGCATTTTTTTACACTACCTCTCCATAGCTTTCCAACTCCAAATTTATCATCTTTGATTTGAAGAGCCGGTCGAAGTTCTAAGGTCTTTACCATCTGATATACACCGTCTGAAATAAAGTTTCTGCGATGCAAATAATCCATGTTTGCAATGATAAAGCTACAGTGAATCCGTTCCTTCACACGGTTTAGTTCCTCTGTTATAGCTTCCACATCCATTCCCTGAGATACCAAACGAGAAGCTATCATTACTAAAATACCAAGGGAGCTGGATAAGTTTTTGGCATTGATAACCGTAACATTGTCAAAGGTCTTTGCAGCCTCTTTGGCACGATGATATTCTTCACTCATACCTGTGGTCAGAGCAATATGAATAACATGGTGTGCCTTTTTCACTTCTTTTGCAAAGAAATGTTCAAACTCCTCTACCTTTGGTGGTTCGGAATCGAGACGTTTTTCATCCGAACTCATATATTGAATCAACTCATCAGAACTCATTTCTTCATTGTCATAGAATTCACCCATATTTGTATGAATGGTAAATGGAATGATATCCACAGATAACTCTTTTAAAATATGAGGCGGCAAATCGCACATGGAGCTTGTGGTAATCTGTATCGGTTGCTTCTTTGCGTATCCCTTTGCCGTATTCATCTGTTTGCTGGCATGTTCACTGCTAATCTCAGTAATCTTATTCTCAGGCAGATGTTTTAAAAGAGCCTCTTCTAATTCCCAGCCTGAAACAGGTTTTACTAAATATCCGTCAAATCCAACTCTTCCATAGAGTTCCTTGTTTTCGCTTCCTGCATTTGCAGTTAACACAATGATTGGTGTTCGATTATTTAATCCCCCTACCTGTTTTCGAATTTCCGCAAAGCAATGGATTCCATCCATCTCCGGCATGAGATGATCCATAAAAATCACATCGTATTGATTTTCTATGGTTAGCTTTAATGCCTCTAATCCACTTAAGGCGGTGTGAATGGTCATATTGGTATCAGCTAAAAGTTTCTCTTCCACTTCAAGATTCATTTCATTGTCATCGATAATAAGAATCTTTGCATCCGGTGCCAAAAATCCACACATATGCACCTTGGCAGAGAACTTACTGTATTGAGAAATATTAATATCCCCAATCTCTTCTTTTTCTGTAATATTTTGCCAAAGTTCTACAGAAAAAGTAGAGCCTTCTCCATACACACTACTGACGGAAATACTTCCATCCATTAAATCCACAAGCTGCTTTACAATAGAAAGACCAAGACCTGTTCCTTCAATCATTCGATTTTCTTCCTGATCTAATCGTTGGAAGGCATCAAACAAATGTGGGATAGCTTCCTGTTTGATTCCCATTCCCGTATCAGAAACACTAAATCCCAAATGTACCTTATCTTCTAATCGCTCTTCACACTCCATATGAAGGGATACGGAACCATCTTTTGTGTACTTTACGGCGTTATTTAAAATATTTATCAAAACCTGTTTGATTCGTACCTCGTCACCGTACAACTGCTTTGGCAAGGAAGGGTCAATATCTACAATCAGCTTTAATCCTTTTTCCTCTGCCCGGAGCCAAACCATGTTTACAATTTCAGAAATCAAACCGCCAACATCGTAGTTCACCGGTACAATATCCATTTTTCCGGCACGAATTTTGCTCAAATCCAAAATGTCATTTACAAGGACAAGAAGCATCTTTCCAGCACCCTGGATATTTCCCGCATCACGTCGTACTTCATCAGTAATATTATCCTGTCGCAAAATCAATTCGTTCAATCCTAAAATTGAATTGATAGGGGTACGAATCTCATGACTCATACTTGAGAAAAATGCGTTTTGAGATCGATTCAATTCCTCCACACGCTTTGTCTCTTCCTGGGCGCGACGGTTTTCGATTTTAAACAGATTTTTTTGCACACGTACCATGGCATAGACACAAAGTCCTGTTAAGACAGCTGACACCAGTGAATCTACCACTAACATTTCATCTGTATGCTGATAAAAATGACTGCCATAAAGGCCCCATATTCCAAATTCTGTCAAGGCCATTAAGGTATTTAGAAGGCAAAAAATACTACGCACTCTTCCAGATGCAGCCAGTCCAATAAACATGTAGGTAAAGCCAATCCAAAAGACACCGCCTCCCTTTGGTCCACCACCAAAGAAAAATGAAATAGGAAGTACCACAAATATCATTACGCAAAGCTGAAGACTTAAGCCTAGTTTTACCTTCTGATACTTTATAAACAAAACACTGATAGATGGTGATGTAAGAAGTAACACCAATAAGGTCACGATCTCTACGATATTTTCTTTGCATAAAATATCAAAGATCAAAGAAACACTCATAGAGATAACTTCTAAGGTAATCATCAATCGAAGAACGCTTTCCTCAAAGCTCATTACATTTATAAATCGTCCGGTGAATAACTTGATTATACGGTTCATCATGCTTCACCTCCTACTCTATCCATAGGATTTTGAAGGACCACTCTTTGCATTACCCGTTCAAAATCATGGGTATCGATTGGCTTACTGATAAATCCATCAAAGCCTTCTTCTATAAACATTTTTCTTGCGCCGCTGACTGTATTTGCAGTTAATGCAATCACAGTGCATTTTCTTTGATTTTCCACTGCAATCTTCTTTAATTTTTTCATAGCAGTAACGCCATCCATTCCCGGCATCATATGATCCATGAAAATGACGTCATACTCATTTAAAAGGAATTTTTCGATGGCATCTGCTCCACTTTCTGCCGTATCTACTTCCATTCCATACTCGTGGAACAATCCCGTAGCCACCACGAGATTCATAGGCTCGTCATCCACTACCAGAGCACGAACACCCGCTAATCGCTCCATTGCAGAATGGTAAACTTCCATCTCCTCATCCTCTAGTTTTTCCCCGTTAAAGACTCGTACCACAGGGAATCCATAGAGAGGTTTTGGCATGATAATAACCCCACCATTTTCCTTTCTTTGGTAAGTTACATCGGCAGAAACTGCTACTGTAATTCCAGATTTACTCAGTTCCTGGAAGAAGTGTGCATTCTCCTCATATTCCTCGATTCCCATGAAAATATGAGTTACATTTAACTCTTCAATATAGGTTCGAATCTCCCTTATATTACTGGCAGAATAAAGGTTGATATCCAATCCTTTGGCCATGTTTAATGCCATGTTTCGATAGTATTCTCTTACCTTTGGTACAGTGAATTTTTCCGTACGAACATGGAATAATACATCTCCCACAGACTCATGATTAATCGAAAGACATGGCGTTGCATCCACAACTTTCTGAGGAATACTTGCTAATACCTTTGTACCAAATCCCTGCTCACTTTCAATTTTTACAAATCCATTCATTTCGTGGACAAATCCATATACCACGTTTAGCCCAATGCCGATTCCACCAGAGCTTCGATCTCGCTCTTTGTTTGCCTGATACATTCCCTTTGATGCAAGGGCAATATCTTTTCGAGTCATTCCCTTTCCTGTATCAGAAACCTCGATATTCAAATTCACTCCATAAGCTCTTTGAATGGCAAATACGCGAATGTACACGCCACCCATATCCGTAAACTTAATGGCATTATCCACTAAATGGCGAAGGATTTTTTGCAGCTTTTTAATATCTCCCTTCATCATCATGGGAACATTTGGATCTAAATCCACAACGATTTCTACGTTGCTTTTTGTCTCCTGAAGTTTTAGATTCTTCATTACATCATTCATTAAAGATGTGATGATATAGGAATCTTCTTCTAATAAAATCTGATTTCTAATGATTTCTGTATAATCCTGAATATCCTCAATCTGTCGAAACAATCGAAGTCCTGCTTCTTTAATGGACAACACATCATCACGCTGTTCCTTTTTTAAGATTAAAGATGAAATGCCATTTACAACATTTACCGGAGTACGAAGTTCATGAGAAATATTTGTTAAAAAGTCCTCCGTATCCTTATCGATGGCTTCCATTCTCCGTTCATTTTCATCGATAACAACTTCCATATTTTGTTTTTCACGAATGAGTTTTTTACACACAAAAAATGCCATGAGAGCACTGGCTACATGTAAAAATAGTCTTGAAATATTTGTGGAATCAAAAAAACTATCTGGATTTCGATAAATCCCATAGAACTGAATGAACATAATCGCTGCGTATTCAATCAAAATAAAATTCAGCATATATGCTCGATATAGTAGAGAAAAGGTAATCATTAAAAGAAGAATTATAACTACAACATCAAAAAAACTGGTATCATGGACGCCATGAAAGAAGGTTCCCGTCATAGCAAACCCCAGATAATAGTTCTCTCGAAATTCTTCTGTATTATACTGGCGAATGTGCATCACCCACAAAAGTATAATACCAAGTAAAAGTACCGGCAGCATCCAGTACTCCCAATTCATTAATATACTCTCAACCATCAATCCTAGCACTGCTATTGTAACTACTAAGATGACAGTTAAATGTTGATTCGTTTTATTATTCATAGCACTCCCCTATTCGGCCATAAAAACTTTTTGACCTACTCATTTTATCATAAAGTACTATAAATTGTATGTAAGATTCAACGAATTATAACCTTTATAATAGGGATGCAAATAAGCGAAGTACTAATTGTCTGATTTTTAATAGTCCACCTAATCCCAAATATTTTTCTGTGACATTTTCAGACTCACTAAAAATCTTCTCAAAGTCCTTTTTCGTATCTAACACTGCCTTACAATCCATGTACATGCAACCATTTTCAAAATGATGATACAAACTACGATAATCCAAATTTATAGTACCGCAGGTTGCTACTACATCATCACTAACACACATCTTGCAATGGCAA
>JAILMB010000176.1 GCA_024692825.1 Lachnospiraceae bacterium
GGACAAAATGAGGAAGAAGAACACACAGTTTCTGTTCGAAGCAGATTCGAAGGTGATGAAGGAGTGAAGCCATTGGCTGACTTTGTAAATCAGATTTGTGAAGAGATTCGAACAAAAGAAATCCGTAAGGAAAACCCAGAATTAAAAAACAAATAAGGAAGTACTTATGAAAAAATATGCTTATATTTTATCTCTTGCATTAGTTATAATGCTCTCTGTTTGTGCATGTAAGGATAAGGAGGAGGAAACTCCAAAAGATCCTACTGCAGAAGTAGAGGAAGAGGTAATCCTATACCCAGAACTTTCCATTCAAGAGCTCCAGGTGTACGCTCTTGAAAATGATGGAGAGGCTGCCTATTATTTAGGTCGCATTTATGATTATGGTTTAATGGATGAAAGTCAAAACTTCCAGGAAGCATTAAAGTGGTATCAGGTGTCTGCGGACAATGGATTTGGTCAAGGCTATATGGGTCTTGGTTACATGTATCTCAGTGGATGTGGCGTAGAAAAAAACTATGATACAGCCAAAGAATGTTTCCAAAATGCAATTAAAGCAAATTGCATGGAAGGCTATGTTGGAATTGCCCGATGCATTCTCGAACAGGAAGATACTGAAAACTATCACACAGTTTACGTAAATATCCGCAAGGCTTGCGATGAAAAATTATTAGATGGCTATTATTACATGGGGTATTTATATGAAAAAGGTATCGAAGTTACAGAGGATGTTACAAAGGCTGCAAAATACTACGAATTAGTGAGTGAATCAGACAGTACTGAAGTAAACGATCAGTATGCCATAAATTCAGCAAATACCAGATTGGGTTATTTATATGCCAAAGGCTTGCTTGGAGAAGTGGATGGAGAAACCGCCATATCTTATTTTGACAAGGCAGCAACAAATGAGTTTGCGCAAGCGCAGTATTATCTTGGTATTATGTATGAAATGGGTCAGGGCGTAGATAGAGATTATGAAAAGGCTTTGGCATATTTTGAACAAGCTGCAGCAAATGATTATGCACCGGCTCTTAGTCAAATTGGGTATATTTACTTCAATGGACGTGGAGTTGACACTGACTATGAACAGGCAGTGTATTATGAAAAATTAGCAGCTGCCCAGGGATATGTTCCGGCTCAGATTAACTTAGGTTATATGTATGAGAATGGAATTGGGGTAGAATTGAATTTGGAGACGGCTTTAGCTTATTATAAAATGGCCGAAGAGAGTGATTACGAGGGAGCTGAAGAGGCTGTTACCAGAATTGAGAATCTTTTGGTAAATTAGTTTTTGAGTATTGGTATGAAAAAAGTAGCAGTAAGCATTTGTACTGTGTTATTTGCCTTTTGTTTGATTGCCTGTGGACAACATCAGATTTCGGAAACGAAGGAAGAAAAAGGAGAAATCCCCACAGAAGACAGACAGATAGAAGAATTAACAGATGCGGTGGATGTGATTTTAGAATCTGCCACAGCAGAGTTCATTGGAAATTATCCGGTGACAGAAGGATTCTTTTATTGGGTGGCAAATACATATGGTTCCGATGTGATTTTTGACATTGTAAATAAAGGCGATGTTTCTGATAAAGAAATATGGTTTGATGCCACCGGCAATAGTATTTATGTTCTGTGGCAGGGTTATTGTGATGCCACGGGATTGGATGCTTATGACTATTCTCGTATCAATTACATTACAACCAATGAAGAGGATGTGATTTCATTTGATTTCAGCGGAGATGTAAATCTTTGTGAAGAGGCTGCCACTACCATTTACATGGATCAGCAGACAAATGGAATACTGGATTGTTTTTCCTCTGATTTATTAGAGGAGATGCAACAAACAGACGTCCTTGTCATCAATAATGAATTCTGTTATTCCACTAGAGGTACTCCGATTGCCGGAAAGGCCTATACTTTCCGGGCAAATCCAGAGAGGGTGAATTCCCTTTTGGCACTAGGTACAGATTTAGTTACCTTAGCCAACAATCATGTTTGGGACTATGGACTGGATGCCTTAAACGACACCATGGATACTTTAAGTTATTGTAATCTTGATTATGTTGGTGCAGGAAAGAATTTAACAGAAGCCTGTCGCCCACAGTATTACATAGCCAATGGAAGAAAAATAGCCATAGTGGATGCGACGCAAATTGAGCGTTCTTATACCTATACAAAACAGGCGACTTTAGACACCCCCGGGGTATTAAAGACTTTGGATTCGAAGCTTTATTGTCAGGTGATTCGTGAAGCAAAAGAAAATGCAGACCTTGTAATTGCCTGTGTTCATTGGGGAACAGAGGGAAATCTTTTTTATGGACACGATCAGGAAAAGTTGGCAAAAGACTTTGTTTTTGCAGGTGCAGATGCCATTATTGGAGGTCACACCCATTGCCTGCAGGCGGTGGAATACATAGAAAATGTGCCTGTATTTTATTCCCTTGGAAACTATTGGTTTGCAACTACAAAGAATATGCCAAGTGATTATTACACTGGTTTAGCAAGACTTGAAATCAATAAGGATTTAGAAATCAATTTGAAGTTTATTCCTTGCCAGTTTTCAAAAGGTGTTACCTCTATGCTTACTGGAGACGAGGCAAAAACGGAATATGAATTCCTTGAAAAATTATCAGAAACAACGACAATTTCCGATGACGGAGTAATAAATAGAAAACAAAAATAAAGGAGATAAAAATGAGTAAGAAACCTACCGTATTAATGATTTTGGATGGATTTGGAATTAATGAGAATCCAGAAGCAAATGCCATTGCAATGGCAAACACACCTGTAATCGATGGATTAAAGGAGACCTATCCTTGTGTAAAGGGATATGCATCTGGTCTTTCTGTTGGTCTTCCTGATGGACAGATGGGAAATTCAGAAGTAGGTCATATGAATATGGGTGCAGGTAGAATCGTATACCAGGAACTTACCCGTATTTCAAAAGAAATTGAAGATGGTGATTTCTATAATAACGAAGCATTAAAACATGCATTTGAAAATGCAAAGAAGAATAACACAGCGGTTCATATGTTTGGTTTAATGTCTGATGGTGGTGTTCATTCTCACAATACCCATGTTTATGGACTTCTTGAAATGGCTAAAAGAGAAGGTGTAGATAAGGTTTATGTACATTGCTTCTTAGATGGTCGTGATACAGCACCTACAAGTGGTATTACTTTTGTAAAAGCATTAGAAGATAAGATGAAAGAACTTGGTGTTGGTAAGGTAGCTACTTTATCAGGACGTTTCTATGCTATGGATAGAGATAACAGATGGGATCGTGTAGAAAAGGCATATCAGAACCTTACATTAGGTAATGGTGTAGCTGCTACATCTGCTACAGAGGCACTTCAGGCTTCTTACGACGCAGATACTACAGATGAATTTGTTTTACCTACAACTATCATGGAAAATGGTGCACCTGTTGGCTTAATCTCTGATGGCGATAGTGTTATTAACTTCAACTTCCGTCCAGACCGTGCAAGAGAAATTACAAGAACATTCTGCATGGATGACTTTGACGGATTTGATCGTGGTGATAGAAAGAAAGTAACCTATGTTTGCTTTACAGAATATGATGTAACAATTCCAAATAAGGAAGTTGCCTTCAAGAAGGTTGAACTTAAAAATACCTTTGGTGAATTCTTGGCTGCAAATGGAAAAACACAGGCTCGTATTGCTGAAACAGAGAAATACGCTCATGTAACTTTCTTCTTCAATGGTGGTGTAGAAGAACCAAACGAAGGAGAAGATCGTATCCTGGTTAAATCTCCAAAGGTTGCTACCTATGATTTACAGCCAGAGATGAGTGCTCCTGAAGTATGCGACAAGCTTTGTGATGCTATCCGTTCTGATAAATATGATGTAATTATTATTAACTTTGCAAACCCTGATATGGTTGGACATACAGGAGTAATTGAAGCAGCAGTTAAGGCTGTTGAAACAGTAGATGCTTGTGTTGGTAAAGCAGTAGAAGCATTGAAAGAAGTTGACGGAACAATGTTTATTTGTGCCGATCACGGTAACTGTGAAATGATGGTAGATTATGAGACAGGAGAACCTTGGACTGCTCATACTACAAATCCAGTTCCTTTCATTCTTGTAAATGCAGATCCTGCTTATAAGTTGGCTGAAAATGGTAGACTTTGCGATATTATTCCTACCATGATTGAACTTATGGGTATGGAACAACCTGCTGAAATGACAGGAAAGTCATTACTTATCAAATAAGTAATTTGACATAAATAAAATGTATGAACTAAGAAGTATGGAAAAGGAGAAAAAAATGGCTGATTTGAAACCCATGAAAGAAGGAAAAGTACGAGAGGTATATGATAACGGAGACAGCATTATTATGGTTGCTACGGATCGTATTTCTGCTTTTGATGTAATCTTAAAGAACAAGATTGTAAACAAAGGCGCAATCCTTACACAGATGTCAAAATTCTGGTTTGACTTTACAAAGGATATTATTCCTAATCATATGATTTCTATTGATGTAGCTGATATGCCTGAATTCTTCCAGAAAGAAGAATATGATGGTAACTCTATGAAATGTAAGAAGCTTGAAATGCTTCCTGTTGAGTGTATTGTACGTGGTTACATTACAGGAACCGGTTGGGCAAGTTATGAAAAGGATGGAACTGTCTGTGGAATTAAACTTCCAGAAGGATTGACAGAATCTTCTCAGTTACCTGAGCCAATTTATACTCCTACTACAAAGGCTGAGATTGGTGATCATGATGAACATATCACATTTGAAGGCACTGTAGAGCTTTTAGAAAAATTATATCCAGGACGTGGAGAAGAGTTAGCATCTGCATTAAGAGATAACACCATTGCTATCTACAAAAAATGCGCTGAATATGCTAGAAGCCGCGGAATCATCATTGCTGATACAAAGTTTGAGTTCGGTTTAGATGAAAACGGAAACGTTGTATTAGGAGATGAAATGTTAACACCTGATAGTTCACGTTTCTGGCCTGTAGAAGGATACGAAGCAGGAAAGAGTCAGCCATCCTTTGATAAGCAGTTTGTTAGAGATTGGTTAAAAGCAAATCCTGATAGCGATTATCTTTTACCTGATGATGTAATCGAAAAGACAATTGAAAAATACAAAGAGGCATATGAACTTTTAACAGGAGAAAAATTTAATGGATAATTTGCACGAGGAATGTGGTGTCTTTGGAATCTATGATTTAGACGGAGCTGATGTAGCAAGAACGATTTACTATGGTTTGTTTGCGCTACAGCACAGAGGACAGGAAAGCGCTGGTATCGCAGTAAGCGATACCAACGGTCCAAAGGGAAAGGTAGATTCCTATAAAGACATGGGCCTTGTGAACGAGGCATTTGTGGGAGATAGTTTAGATAAACTTAAGGGAAACCTCGGAGTTGGTCATGTTCGTTATTCTACGGCAGGGGAATCAACACGAGAAAATGCACAACCATTAGTAATCAATTATGTGAAGGGAATCTTGGGATTAGCTCATAATGGTAACCTAATTAATGCCAATGAACTTCGTGAGGAATTATCACAAACGGGAGCTATTTTCCAGACCACCATTGATACAGAGACCATTGCTTATTTAATTGCCAGAGAGCGTTTAAATTGTAACAGCGTGGAAGAAGCTGTCGGATTGGTTACAAAGAAAATTAAGGGAGCCTATTCCCTTGTTGTTATGAGTCCGAGAAAGTTAATCGGTGCTAGAGATCCGTTTGGATTTAAACCACTTTGCTTAGGAAAACGTGATAATGCTTACATTTTTGCATCAGAAACCTGTGCACTTGATACCATTGGTGCTGAGTTTATCCGTGATGTTCGACCTGGTGAGATTGTAACCATTACAAAAGATGGTGAAATTATTTCAGATACATCTCATTGCTTAGATGAGAAAAAAGAGGCTCGTTGTATTTTTGAGCATATATATTTCTCTAGACCGGATTCCTACATTGATGGAATTTCTGTTTATGAAGCAAGATTGAAAGCAGGACGTTTTTTGGCTATGGATTCTCCAGTAGAAGCTGATTTGGTAGTTGGTGTTCCTGAATCAGGAAATGCTGCCGCTATGGGATACGCCCAGGAAAGCGGAATTCCTTATGGAACAGCCTTCGTAAAAAATACTTACGTAGGAAGAACCTTCATTAAACCAAAGCAGAGCGCGAGAGAATCTTCCGTTCGTGTAAAATTAAATGTCCTTCGTCAAGCAGTGAAGGGCAAGAGAATCATTATGATTGATGACTCTATTGTTCGAGGTACAACCTCAGATCGTATTGTAAATATGTTAAAAGAAGCTGGAGCAAAAGAGGTTCACGTTCGTATTTCTTCTCCGCCATTTTTATGGCCATGCTATTTTGGTACGGACATTCCTGTTAGAGAACAGCTGATTGCTTATAACAGATCTATCGAAGATATTCGAAAGATTATCGGCGCAGACTCTTTGGCATATTTAGAGATTAATCGTTTAGATGAAATGGTAAATCATCAGGGCATTTGCAAAGGATGCTTTACTGGTGAATATCCGTTAGAACCTCCAAAAGAGGATATCCGCGGAGAATTTGAAGCATAAAGAAAAGGAGATTATGAAATGGGAACAGATCGCTATACAAGCCCCTTGTCAGAACGTTATGCGAGTAAGGAAATGCAGTATATCTTTTCACAGGATAAAAAGTTTAAAACCTGGAGAGAACTCTGGATTGCATTGGCTGAAACTGAGATGGAATTAGGTCTTTCTGAGGATGGAAAGCCTGTTATTACTCAGGAAATGATCGATGAGTTAAAAGCTCATAAAGATGAAATTAACTATGATGTTGCTAAGGCAAGAGAAAAAGAAGTTCGTCATGATGTTATGAGCCATGTATATGCCTATGGTCAGCTTTGCCCTAAGGCTGCTGGTATTATTCACCTAGGTGCTACCTCTTGTTATGTAGGGGATAATACAGATGTTATTATCATGAGAGATGGACTTCGCTTAGTTCGTAAAAAATTATTAAATGTCATTGCCGAATTGGCAAACTTTGCTGAGAAGTATAAGGATTTACCGACCTTGGCATTTACACATTTTCAGCCTGCTCAGCCTACAACTGTAGGTAAGCGTGCTACTCTTTGGATCAACGAGTTTATGATGGATTTAGAGGATGTTGATTTCGTCCTTTCTACCATGAAATTATTAGGATCAAAGGGTACCACAGGCACACAGGCAAGTTTTAAGGAACTCTTTGATGGAAATGATGAAATCATCGATAAGATTGATCCAATGATTGCTGAAAAGATGGGATTTGATCAGTGTTATCCGGTTTCCGGACAGACCTACTCTAGAAAATTAGATACTAGAGTGTTAAATGTTCTTGCTGGAATAGCAGCTTCTGCTCATAAGATGTCAAACGACATCCGTTTGCTTCAGCATTTGAAAGAAGTAGAAGAACCCTTTGAGAAGAATCAGATTGGTTCTTCTGCTATGGCTTATAAGCGCAATCCTATGAGAAGTGAACGTATCGCTTCTTTGGCAGACTATATTATTTGTGACGCCTTAAATCCTGCAATCATTTCATCTACACAGTGGTTTGAAAGAACCTTAGATGATTCTGCAAATAAGCGTCTTTCTGTACCAGAAGGATTTTTAGCCTGTGATGGTATGCTTGATTTATGCTTAAACGTAGTAGATGGTCTTGTGGTTTATCCTAAGGTTATTGAAAAGCATATTATGGCTGAACTCCCATTTATGGCAACAGAAAACATCATCATGGATGGTGTGAAAAACGGTGGTAACCGCCAGGAATACCATGAACAGATTCGTGTTCGTTCTATGGAAGCAGGTCGCACCGTAAAAGAAGAAGGAAAGGATAATGACTTGTTAGAGCGTATTGCAAATGACGAGTTCTTCGGTCTTGATCTTGATGATTTAAAGGCATATATGAATCCTTCATTATACGTTGGACGTTCTCCACGTCAGGTAGAAGTATATCTTCGCGATACTGTTCGCCCTGTACTTGATGCAAATAAGGATGAACTTGGCCTTACTGCAGAGATTAACGTATAAACTATAGTTCATTAATAAAAATCTTTATAATAAAAAACAGCAGTGATAGTAATATCACTGCTGTTTTTGTTTTGTCTATCTTGTTAATACATCAATAAGATGCTTGTTATCCTCGTGATTCATAAAGCAGATTCGGATGAATTTGTCATCTAAGAATGGGAAGGTAGAACAATCCCGAATCATCATTTTTTCACGTATGCATCGATCAAATAATTCAGAAGAAGTCAGGTTTTCATCAAGAATTTTAACTAGCATGAAGTTTCCATTTGGATAAAAGGGTTCATATCTTTTGGAATCTGATAATTTCTGGAAACAGTAGTCTCTTTCTTTTGAAATGAGACTTTTTGTTTTTTCGATGTAGTCTGTATCTGAAAACATAATTCTTCCTGCAATCTCTGCTAAAGAATTAATCATCCATGGATTTTTGTACTGGGTAATGTGGGCCAGTAAATCCGCATTTCCTGTGATGGCATAGCCTAGTCGAAGTCCTGGAGCAGCAAAGAACTTGGAAGTACCTCTTAGGATAATAATATTGTTGTAATAAGCGGTAAGGGGCACAGAGTTTACTTCTTCATAGTTTGGAGCAAATTCGATGTAGGTTTCGTCTACCATAACATAGATATCATGTTGCTTACATACGTCTAAAATTACTCGCATATCCTTGCGATTGATGCAGGTAGAAGTAGGGTTGTTTGGATTGCACAGAATCAGTAAATCAATGTCGTCGTTTAAGTGAGAAGTGAAATCATCTAAATCCAATCCAAATCCGTTATGACTGTGGAGGGGATAGTAGGAGCTGCGTCCTCCTTCCAGGGAGATTTCTCTTTCGTATTCAGAATAGGTTGGTCCTAGAATTAATGCCTTTTTAGGTTTGGTGATTTGAATAAAAAGGGCAATTAATTCGGTAGAGCCGTTTCCTACAATAATATTCTCTTTTTGGGTGCCACAATAGGTTGCAATACATTCTCTTAAAGCAGAATATTCGCGGTCTGGGTAAGAGGTAATTGCATCGATGTGATCAGATAATGTCTCTCTCAATTTTGGAGAAATTCCAAGTGGATTTACGTTAGCAGAAAAACTAATGATTTCTTCCTTTTTTATGCCATAAATTTTCTCGATTTTTTCAAGGTCACTACCATGAAAATGGTCTTTGTGTTTTATCATTTGTTTGCCTCACAAAATTGAATTATAAAACTAAATAGTTTATAATTCATTATAACTGTTTAGATTGGAAAATCAACGGAATATCTGCGGTTAGGAGACTGAAATTGCGTAAACGTATTTGGCGAATGTCAGAGGATAAATTCGATGACATTGCCCCCATCATTGAATTTCATAATGATAAACTAGAACTGTTTGGCTTTGAAGAAGAGAATTTTGAAAGTTTTTTTGATATACATAGCGTAAATGATGTTCGTGTCCGAGGAATGGTATATTCTTCTAATCCATATGTCGTAGTATTAAACCCGCAGTTTGACGATGTTGATGTAAAGATTCGATTTAAAACTACCCATAACGGATTTCGAGCAGGAGATGAGTTAAAGGGAGAGTTTTATGTAACAGCAAATCAAGTAGTTAAGGTTCTTCCTTATACCATTTCATTCGATAAAAAGTATCCCATAGTAAATGATATGGAAATCAGAAGTTTGAAGGATTTTGCTCTTTTGGCAAAGGACAATTTCACCGAAGCTCTTCAGTTGTTTTCCACAAACAAATTGGATATGATCATGAAAAACGAGAGCATGAAGAATCGTCTGTACTATGGTGGGTTTAAATCCACTAGTATTTCGGCGTTGCATCTTGAGGAGTTTTTAGTAGCAGTAAAACAAAAAGACCGCTGTCGTTTTGATGTGAAGGAAGATAGCCTTAGTTTTTATAACATCAAAGAAAATCAAAAAGAAAGCATTCATATATCAAAGAATACTTGGGGCTATGTAGAGTTTCGTGTTACCTGTGATGCAGATTTTATTACCATAGAAAAAGAACATCTAAATTCAGATTTCTTCCTTGGTAATAATCTGGAGTTGAATTTTTATATTCATAAAGAACGCCTTCATTCTGGAATCAATGAAGCAAAAATTGTATTTGAAGGGTTGGACAATCGAAAAGAAATATCCCTTGTTTGCTCCTTATACGATAAGGATGCCCATCGAAATGATCAGATGATTTCCGAAAAGAAGGATCGTTTCGAGTTATCCCGTCTCTATGTGGATTATCGTTTAAAGAAGATGACCACAGGGGATTGGACCACAAAATCCATCGAATTATTAGATCAGTTAATTGAGCTTCATCCAACGGATTATATGTATCCTCTTCAAAAGGCACAGGCTTTGATCGTCAATAAACAGCGTCAAGATGCCCTTTGGATGATTACGGATTTAAAGCGGGATATTGAGGATAAAAAGAGTGTCGAGTGGGCTTATTTGTTGTACCTTTGTACCTTGTTAGAACAAGAGGACAATTACGTTAACAAACTGACAGAAGAGATAGAATATATCTTTAAAGAACACCCGGATGACGTTAGGGTTTTTTGGTTTTTACTCTTTTTACGTGAAGCTTATATTAAGGATTCAAGAAGAAAGCTCTATGCCATTAAACAGTGGGTTGATGCAGGCTGTCACAGTCCATATTTATACATTGAAGCCTACCAGATATTTTTACAGGATCCTATTCTTCTAACAGAGTTAAATGGATTCTCCCTAAAAATATTAAACTGGGCTGCAAAACATGGACAGGTTTCTGTGAATTTAGCAGTGAGATTTCAGGAACTTTTGCCGGAAGAAAAACAGTATAGCGAGCTAGTCTTTACCTTAGCTTGCCGAATTTATGAAAGATATCCGGAGAAAGAACTTTTATTCTCTATTATGTCTTATTTGTTAAAGAACAATAAGGTAGGGGAAAAGTATTTCAAATGGTATGCAAAGGCTGTGGATAAGGAGCTAAAGCTGACAGGTTTATTTGAAGCATATATTTTATCCCTGCCTGAAAATTATGGAGAGAGACTTCCTGAAATTGTCACCCTGTTCTTCCGATATGAGAATCGTTTGCCAGTGGATAAAAAGGCAATGATTTACGCCAATGTGATTAATTACAAGAAGAATAACATTCATTTGTATGAGCAGTATTTGCCTCAGATTCAAAGATTTTCATTAGAGCAGATGCATCTTGGTCGAATGAATGATGATCTGGCTACCTGTTATCAGGATATGCTTGAGGCTGGCTTGATTGACGAAGAAATTGCAACGGATTTATCAAAACTTGTGTATACGAAACGATTTGTTTGCCTTCGAAATGACATTAAACGAATTGTTGTCTTCGAAGAGATGTTCCAACGTCCAAGAATTTCAAATGTAAAAAATGGAATTGCATATTTTACAGCATTAACAGAGAACTACGTTGTATTTTTAGAGACCTTTGATGGAAATTACATTACAGACCAACAGGGATATTACATTGATGAGATGATGAAAAAAGATGCCTTCATTGGAAAGCTGAATTATCTTTCAAATTATGCGATGTACTATTTCCTTGCTGGATTTGATCAGGTTTCAAATGTAGAGGATATCAATCAAAAGCAGTTAGGAAAAATCAAAGACTTTTTATACAATGATGAACTTTCTCTTTCTTATAAGAGAAAGAAGTTAAACTTTATTTCATCCCTACTTCGAGAACATGAGAGGGAAGATTTACTGGTGAAATTTTTGGTGGACTACAAGGAGTATCGAAATCTTGATTCCAATACTGCTGCCCATATTATAGATTTATTAATTGTTTCCGATGATTATATGACCGCTTATGAAATGATGGGAATTTACAATGGGTTACTAGTGCCGGCAAAATCTCTTCTTCGTTTGTGTAATTACATGATTATGGAAATCGGCGATCAGGCAGAGGACTTTTTGATTTCCCTACTTGCTTATTTGATGAAACAGTATTTATTTACAGATGAGAGTATTGAGTATCTTTGCAATTATTTCGTAGGACCTACAGATGATATGTTATCCCTATGGAAGTTTGCGGAGGCCAGAGGATTTTCTACAGGTGCACTTGAAGAGCGAATTCTTACACAGATGCTATACTCTGATGATGTACGTTTAGAGTCAGGAGAAATCTTTGATTCCTACATGAAAAAACGTGTATCACCAATGATTGTGGAAGCTTATTTGACCTATTGGTCAAGGATATATATTTGCGACAAGAGTGAAGTTCCAGAGCAAATCTTTCAACGGATTTATTTGATGTTTGATCAAAAACGACCTATGAATAATAGTTTAAGGATTGGCTTGTTAAAATACTTATGCACCAAGCCTCAGCTAGAAGAAAGAGAGTATAAGGTCTTAGACTTTTTGCTTCGAGATTGTCTGTCGAAGAATATTTACTTTGAATTCTATCGTCATATGGATGAAAATCTTTTGATTAAATATCATTTATATGACAAACAGTTTGTAGAATTTCGAGGTACAAAGAATCAGAATATCACCATGTCTTATGTTATGAATTCTTCCAGAGAAGAATCGGAACGTATGATGGAAATGTACGATGGAATCTATGTAAAACAATTTGTTTTGTTCTTTGGAG
Organism: Lachnospiraceae bacterium; assembly: GCA_024692825.1. Classification (GTDB taxonomy): domain Bacteria; phylum Bacillota; class Clostridia; order Lachnospirales; family Lachnospiraceae; genus JAILEN01. Next base: position 12,615 of record JAILMB010000176.1, read on the forward strand.
ATGTGGTGCGTTATGAGATTATCGACTCTGATAATAATGATGTTTTAGTTGAGGATGAACTGACTTATCAGGAAGTGATTGAACGAGAAAAACAATCACGATTTGGTATGTTAAATCAGATTAAGAGCGACTTTGTATATAAGAATGAAAAAGAGCTCTTAAAAGATTTGAAGTTTTATGAAGGATTGGATGTTACCACAAGAAATATCTTTAAGATAATACATAGTACAGAGGGTATGAAGGAGAATTAGAGTTGGCTGATTTTGTTGCTTCAGGAGTTTATTTTGGTCTCGATATTACAGAAAAATATGCCCTGATTAGTTATTACAAACAAAATATGGAAGAACCGGAAACCATTAGTACTGTTGTGGGATCTGAAATGTTTCAAATACCGTTGTATCTATCAAAGCGCCATGGAGTAGGTCAGTGGTACATTGGAAATGAAGCACGACGTCAGGTGCAATTAAATGCTGCTGAAGGAGTGGATCACTTGCTAAAAAGAGCCCTTCACAGAGAAAACATTTGGGTAGATACCCAGGAGTACCAGGCCCTGGATTTATTCATTATTTATTTACGAAAAATCCTTACCTTGCCAGGTCAATACTGTGGAAATTCCAGATTGGAAAAGCTGGTAATTACCGTTCCGAATCTGGATATGGAATATATGGAGTTTTTGGCCGTGGTTTGTAATCGATTGGGACTGGATTCCTCCAAGGTATTGTTTATTGATCGAGGAGAAAGCTTTTATTACTATTCCCTGAATCAAAGGGCAGATGTGTTTTATAACGATGTCATGTTATTTGATATAGAAGACAATCAATTAACTGGCTGTAAGCTTCATAGAAATGAGGATACGACCCCTCAGCTGATTAAACTAGAACCAGCAAATTATGGACCTTTAATTGATAATAAGGATATGAATTTTTTAAAGGTTTTAGAATCTTCCTTTGAAGGAAATCAGATTTCCTCTGTCTTTTTGACAGGAGATGGGTTTGATGGAGATTGGATGAAAGCATCCTTGGCGTTTTTATGTCACAACAGACGAGTATTTGCCGGAAAGAATCTTTACTCAAAGGGGGCCTGCTACGCTGGCTTTGTAAAGGATGGAAATAAGCCCTGGCCATTTGTGTTTATGGGAGATCAGGAATTAAAGGTAAACCTGTCCCTTAAGGTGTTAAAGCAAAATGAGATGCAGTTTATTTCTCTTTTAGATGCCGGGGACAACTGGTTTGAATCTGAGTTTTCCTGTGAAGTAATATTAGATGGTACAAAGGAAATTGAGTTTTGGATTCAAAGACCGGAAAAAAGACAGGCTACAGTGGAAGTATTAGAATTAAACGATCTTCCTGATAGGGAAAACCGGACTACAAGACTTCGAATTACCGCCAAACCAATTTCCGATAAAGACATTAAAATTATTATTCGGGATTTAGGATTTGGTGATATTGTTCCTTCTTCGAACAAGGTGTGGGAACATGAATTATCCATAGTGGTACAGGAGTAGATATGGGTGAATTAATATATTGTCGAAAACCGATAGCAGCGAATCCTTTTTACATTGATGAGGTAGGATTAAACGTATATTCTTTAGAGGAGTTATCCTATTTTATTTTTCATAATCCATATCTTTTGGATACATCCCTTTGCAGTATGGATTTGATTCAATGGATTATGAAGGAATTAGATGAAAAAGATGTTGCAAATCAATTGAAGGAGCTTTTAGCAGAAAATGCACCCTTTCACATGTTTGTGGGAAGACTCTTAAGCTCTTGTGGTTATTTGACTCAGGCGGAAATCAGACAAACCATGGAGCTGGTTGCTTTTATTGAAAATAAAAGCGAAGGGGAACGGAAAAAGATCCGAGCAGATCGGTTAATGGAAAAAAATAAAATCGAAGATGCCATTTATGAATATGAAAATATTCTATTGGATACAAAGGACTTATCCAATGTGTTAATTGGGGATATTTATCACAATCTTGGAACGGCCTATGCGAGACTTTTCTTTTTCCAGCAGGCCATAACAAATTTTGAAAAGGCCTATTCCTATAATCAGAGAAAAGACAGTTTGAAGTCCATGTTTTATGCCATTCGTTGTAACAGAAATGAGCTGCAATTTGAGTCAGCAGTTCAAAAATACAATATTTCGGAAGAAGAGGCAGAGCGCTATAAGACAGAGGTGACAGAGGCCAGTACCTGTCAGGAGATTACTGCCTATGGAAAACAAATGGATGAACTTCGTTCCAATTACAGTTCAGAAGAACTATACGAAGAACATTTAAATGAAATGATTTTGGATATACAATCGAAATACAATAGTATGTGTAGAATGTAATTGAGGAAAGCAGATGTTTTTTAAGAAGAAGCAAAATAAAAAAGAACAACTGGATTTGTCCTTTGAAAAAGTAGTTTCTGAGATTCAAAAAATTGAAGATTGGGACAATCCGAAGAAAATCGAACATTATATTTTGGATTCTTGTGAACACATAATTGCTACCACAAAAGAGATTGAATCTCTAAAGGCGGAGTATCGGGTTCTTACGTCATATCTTGAAGATATTGATAAGCTTCGCAAACTTCCCAAAAAAGAATTCGGTGAGATTTCTCTGGTGGCAAAAAATATAGAGGATTTAGAAAAATCACAAAAGCTTTTTAAATCTACAGAGCCGAAGTTAAATGAAGAGACCTTTGTGCTGATGTCGGAGAATGAAGATCAGATTCCCGATACGATTTTAAGAATGCAAAGTAATGAGAAATATCAGGCCACAGTAGAAAAGAACATGAAGATGTTAGAGGCGGAAAAGAGTGAATACGAGATTGAACGAAATGAGATTCTTCATTCCAACAAACTCATTCGACGTTTGTCTGTATTGATTTTGATTGCTTTTGCTTCCTTTTTGGTTTTGGCCTTTGCTCTAAAGTCATCGGTCGAGATGGATATCGGAATGTTTTTAGTGACCATTTTATTCATTGGTGCCCTTGGAGTATTTATCATTTTTTTGATTCATTCCAAGAATATTTCAAGAAATCGAGTATTGGTTCGGGAAATTAATAAAAATATTTCTCTTCTAAACGTGGTACGTATGAAATATGCCAATGTAACAAAGGCCTTGGAGTTTGAAAAAGAGCGTTATAATGTGACAAATTCCTATGAGTTAAATTATATCTGGGAAGCATATTTAGATATGGTAAGAGCCCAGGAACAGTTTATTCAGGACAATGATGACTTTGAATACTTTTCAAAACGATTGATGCGAATGTTAAAAAAGCTGGAACTTTATGATGAAAAGATTTGGTTAAATCAGATCTCAGCGTTGGTACACAGTGATGTCATGAATGAAGTTAATCACGATTTGGTGAAGCGCCGTCAAAAAATTCGTGATCAGATAGCTGAAAATACGAAATCTGTAAAGTCAGAGCGTGATGAAATTGACCGATTGATGAAGATTCATAATTACTATGTTCCGGAAATTTTAGAAATTATCACTTCAGTAGATCGTTTGTGTGGACTGAAAAAACCGACTGTGGTATAATTTCGGTTTGGATTAATGAAGAAGGAGTTAATGGAAATGAAAATCAGAACCAGATATGCACCGTCTCCAACAGGACGTATGCATGTAGGAAACTTAAGAACTGCATTATATGCATATTTAATAGCAAAACATGAAGGAGGAGATTTCATCCTTCGTATTGAAGATACAGATCAGGAACGTTATGTAGAAGGTGCCGTTGAGATTATTTATCGTACCTTACAGGATACCGGATTAATTCATGACGAAGGTCCTGACAAAGATGGTGGCGTAGGCCCTTATGTTCAGAGTGAGCGCCAAAACCAGGGTATTTACTTAGAATATGCAAAGAAGCTCATTGAAAAAGGTGAAGCATATTACTGTTTCTGTGATCAGGAGCGTTTAGAATCTTTAAAGACAGAGGTTGTAGATGGAAAAGTAATTTCTATCTATGATAAGCATTGCCTCTCTTTATCAAAAGAAGAAGTGGAAAAGAATTTAGCAGAAGGAAAGCCTTATGTTATTCGACAGAACAATCCTAGAGAAGGAAAGACTTCTTTTGAAGATGAGATTTATGGAACCATCGAAGTAGATAACTCAGAACTTGATGATATGATTTTAATTAAGTCTGATGGATATCCTACCTACAACTTTGCAAATGTAGTAGATGATCATTTGATGGGCATAACACACGTTGTTCGAGGAAATGAATATTTATCTTCCTCACCAAAGTACAATCGTTTATACGAAGCGTTTGGATGGGATGTACCTGTTTATATTCACTGTCCTTTGATTACAAATGAAGAGCATCAGAAGCTTTCAAAGCGTTCTGGTCATTCATCCTTTGAAGACTTAATTGATCAGGGATTTGTAAAAGAGGCAGTTGTTAACTTTGTAGCACTATTAGGATGGAGCCCTGCAGATAATCAGGAGATTATGTCCTTGGAAGAGTTGGTAAAATCCTTTGACTATCACCATATTAACAAGTCACCTGCAGTGTTTGATATGGTAAAACTTCGTTGGATGAATGGTGAATACATTAAGGCAATGGATTTTGATACCTTCTATGAGATGGCAGAGCCATACTTAAAGGAAGTAATCCATAAAGATTTGGATTTGAAAAAAATTGCTGCTATGGTTCAAACTCGAATTGAAACATTCTTAGATATCAAAGATCACGTAGATTTCTTTGAAGAATTACCTGAGTATGACACTGAGATGTACTGCCATAAAAAGATGAAAACCAACAAGGAAACTTCACTTTCCGTATTGAATGAAGTTCTTCCAATGTTAGAAAAGTTAGAAGATTATTCCAATGATTCATTATTTACATCTTTAAAGGCTTTTGCTACAGAACACGAGTATAAGAATGGATATGTTTTATGGCCACTTCGTACCGCTGTTTCAGGAAAGCAAAATACTCCTGGTGGAGCCACTGAATTAATGGAACTTCTTGGAAAAGAAGAGTCCATTGCCCGCATTAAAAAGGGTATTGAATTATTAAGCAAATAATCATTTGCAAAATAATCCATAGGGAATTATTCCGTAAGAATTGCATATATTTCGACAAGAAGAGCGGAAAGGAATATATGCTAAATGAATATCAAAAACAGGCTGTGGAACATTTCCGTGGCCCATGTCTAACCATTGCCCCTCCGGGGTCTGGAAAAACAAAATGTCTGGTAGAACGAGTGATGCATCTGATATGGGTGCATCACTGTGAACCTGACAAAATTCTAGTTGTTACATTTACAAAAGATGCTGCCTGCGAAATGAAAGAACGATTTTGCAAGGAGTTTTCTTCTGATGAAAAGCTGCCGTTTTTTGGTACCTTTCATTCTTTGTTTTATCACATTTTAAAAGAAGAATATCACTTGGGTCATGCCAGTATTATGACTTCTGGCAAGGCTTATTTGTTGTTGAAAAAAGCCTTTTTCGAAACGAAAGAATCCTATGATAATATTCCTTTGTCTGATGTGTTAAAGGAACTTTCCTACTGTATTAACAATGGAATTAAAGTAGAGGAGTATGCTTCCGTTACACTAAAAAATAAGTTTGTAAAAATTGTAAGAGCTTATGAAAGATTAAAGGAAGAAGAAGGGGTTATTGATTTTGATGATATGATGACAAAGGTGTATGAATTATTTATTCATAATCCCAAGATTTTGCAAAAGTGGCAGAATCGATTTTCCTTTGTGCTTTTAGATGAGATGCAAGACATTAACCAGCTTCAGTTTGACATAATAAAGCTGCTTTTAACCAAAGAGGAAAATATTTTTGCTGTAGGGGATGATGATCAATCCATTTATGAATTTCGCGGTTCAAAACCACAGATTATGTTAGATTTTAAAAAGACGTTTCCAAAGGCCTCCATTATTACACTTGAAATGAACTACCGGTCGTTGCGACAGATTATATCTTGCGCCAATCATCTTATTAGAAACAATCATTCTCGTTATGAAAAAAATGCAAAAGGCTTTTTAAAGGAATATGGTAAGGTGACCTATTTGCAGTTTGAAGACGAGATGCAACAGGCCCTTGGCATTATTCAAAAAATTGAAACTATGAAGGAAAATCGTTCCTTAGGTGTGTTGTATCGGAATAAAAGCGATGTGTTTTTGCTGACGCAGTTGTTAGAGTGGAAACATATTCCTTATTTTTCAAAAGAAATCATAAATCAAAAACTGACCTATTCTGTGGTATCTGATATGATTGCATACTTTAAGAAAGGCTATGGAATAGAAGAGGATTCCACCATAAAAGAAGATGTGAGTGCTCTTAGAAATTTGTCCTTTTACGCAGGGGTAAACTATATTCGAAAAGGCCTTGGTTATGATAGAAAGCTTTTAAAAATGTATGAAAACGCTCCTTATTTATATGAAGGGGCAATGGAGTTATGTAATTTGATTCAGGAAGAAATGGGAAAGTTTAAAAAGGGGGAGGCCATTTTGACGGTCATTTCTCATTTAGAGTCCTTTCAGGTAAGCCAGAAGTATCTTATAAAGGATAAAAATGAGGCGAAGGTTTGTCTGTATACCTTCCATGGATCCAAAGGATTAGAGTTTGATGAAGTGGTTTGCATTAATATAAATGAGGGAATCGTTCCTAGTATGTACAATGAAATGGGGTTAGAAGAGGAACGTCGTATGTTTTATGTTGCCATTACAAGAGCAAAGTTTTCACTTACGATTTCCTGCATAAAAAATAGAGGGGGTAAACCATACCAACCCTCTAGGTTTATTAATGAAATGAAATATTAGACTTCGTCCTGGATTTCGTCAAAACGCTTACCGACTTTTTCATATTCTTCATCTGACTGAATATTGTCCAAGTATGGTTCGCCGGTTTCTTCATCTTCAAAGTAACGATAAATCAAAGCTTCTTCGTCGTTTAATGGTTCTCCATTGTCATCCACAGGCATTAAAACGATGTAGTCCTGATCGTCGCAATCAAAGATGGTAAGAATCTCACAGTCTAACTGACTGCCATCATCCATATCCAAAGTTACCATAATATCGGTATCATTTTCATCAATGGGAAAAATTTCTTCGTTTTTACTCATTGTGTTACCTCCAAATTTTTTCTCATTATATTTCATTCCATGTTAGAAAACAAGTTTATATAGCACCGAATAGCTAAAAATGTTATAATTTATTCGATTTGGCTGAAAAGAGGACATTTATGGCAGTAAAAGTAACAAAGGGAAATTTCAAAGAATACGGAGCAGTGAAAAAAGGAAAGGAAGTAACCTTTACCTTTGTGGCACCCAAGCTAAAAGAATCAACAATTCTCTTATTTGATAAAGAGACTTTGAAATTGAAGCATAAGATAACCGTCCCTTGCGAGTATCGTATAGGGAAAGTCTTTTCCGTTACGATTTTTGGATATAAGTGGAATCAACTTTGCTATTTATTACAATGTGAAAATGAGGTTTTCCTGGATTCCTATGCAAAAAGCATTGTGGGTCGTGAAAAATGGATGGATGAAAACCGATTCAAAAAAGACTATAAGGTTTATGGTGGATTTGTAGAAGAAGAGTACGCCTGGAAGGTTGAAAAACAAAGTTACATTCCATCAAAAGACATGATTCTATATAAACTTCACATGCGTGGGTTCACTATGGATCACAGGAGAAGAGCGGGAGAAAAAGGAAATTATAAAGGACTGATTTCCTTGCTGCCTGAGCTTTGTGATTTAGGTGTTACATCTTTAGAATTTCTGCCGCTATACGAATTTGAAGAGATTCGTTATAAGTCTAGTCAGGTAGTGGAAAGCTCAAAGAAAACAAGACGTGTATATGAGATGCCCTATGGAACCAATTATTGGGGCTATGGAGAAGGAAATTACTTTGCACCAAAGGCATCTTACTTTGGAGGAAAAGATGCATCCCTTCATATGAAGGAAATGGTGGATGCCATTCATGAACATCACATGGAAATCATTATGGAAATCTCCTTTGGTGTGGATGCTACATCTGATTTTATCCGGGATGTTTTAATGTTTTGGATGGAGGAATACCATATTGACGGCTTTCATTTATTAGGTGCAGCACTTCCGGTAGAGCGTATTGTATCGAATCCTTATTTTGCAGATACAAAGATTTTCTATGATTGCTTTACTCAGGAGTTGTTATTATCAGAAGATGATGAGAAACATCTATTTGTATACAATGATGACTTCTTTTATCCTTTAAGACGATTACAACATCATATGGATGGCAGTATTTCTGATTTTGCAGATCAGCTTCGTCGTCAGGGAGAACATTTTGGTTTTGTAAATTATGCAGCATCCAATACGGGATTCTGCCTGTTAGATGCTTATAGTTACGGAGAAAAGCACAACCTCGACAATGGGGAAGATAACACCGATGGAAGTAATTACAACTGCAGTCACAACCATGGGGTAGAAGGACCAACAAAGAAGTCGAGCATTAATAAAATCCGATTAATGAATGCGAGATGTGCCATTACTACCGCATTACTGGCTCAGGGAATTCCTATGATATTAGCAGGTGATGAGATAAATAATACCAATTTTGGAAATAACAATCCCTATTGCCAGGACAATGAAATTGGCTGGTCTTTGTTTCCAAAAAGAAAATCAGCTGTTGAATTTCGAGAGTATGTAAAACAGATAATTGCTTTTCGAAAGGAACATGGAGTCCTTCATTTGCCAACTCCAATGCAGATGAATGACTATATGCATACCGGTATGCCGGATGTGTCTTATCATGGAAAAGAACCATGGATTATGGGGATTGGACCGGAAAAAAAGGCCATAGGAATTCTATATAACGGAGAATACTCACCTTCTGATAATAAAGAAGATGTGATGTTATTATATAATTTCTATTACGATAGTGAGGTGTTTGCAGCACCTAAATTACCGGGAAATAAAAAATGGTATTTTGTTACAAATACCGGACAAACAAAGTTCGAACCGTCAAGTGAGCCTCTTGAAAATCAGTTAGAGGTTACTGTACCCGGAGGAACGGTTACGATTTTGGTTGGAAAGGAAACTTCAAATGAGTAATTTTTGGGGCCATTTGAAAACAATTAATCACCATAAAAAACTGGTGATGGAACATTGTTTTAAATTGGGCTTATATAAGCAGGGCCTGTTACATGATTTATCGAAATATTCTCCTACGGAGTTTTTTGTGGGAGTGAAATATTTTCAAGGTGATCGCAGCCCAAACAATGCAGAGCGAGAAGCCACAGGTGTATCAATGGCCTGGCTTCATCACAAAGGCAGAAACAAGCATCATTTAGAATACTGGATTGATTATACCCTGGATGAGGATTCTCCCATGGGAGGCATGGAGATGCCTGTAAACTATGTTGTAGAAATGTTTGCAGATCGAATTGCTGCCAGTAAAACGTATCAAAAAGAAAACTATAGGGATCAAAGCCCGCTAGAGTACTACAACAAAAGCGTCAATCACTATATGATTCACCCCAATACTGCCAAACTACTACATTTCATGTTAGAGATGTTAGCAGAAAAAGGGGAAGATGAAACATTTGATTATATCAGAAGAAATATCTTACACAATAAAAAATAAAGGCGAGGTTTATTATGGAAAAGGAAAAAAAGATTTTATACAGTGGAATGCAAGCTACCAACACCCTTACTTTGGGAAATTATCTTGGAGCTTTAAAAAACTGGGTAAAAATGTATGAAGAATATGAATGCTTTTTTGGCGTTATGGATTTGCACAGCTTAACTGTACGTCAGAATCCTGCAGAGTTTCGCAAGAATGCCCGTTCTTTGTATGCCCTCTATGTAGCAGCAGGATTAGATCCTGAGAAGAACTGTGTATACTACCAGTCTCATGTGCCTACACATGCGCAGCTTGCATGGGTATTAAACTGTTTTACTTATATGGGAGAGCTTTCCCGTATGACTCAGTTTAAGGACAAGTCTGCAAAGCACGCAGATAATATTAACGCCGGATTATTTACATATCCGGTTCTTATGGCAGCTGATATTTTATTATATCAGGCAGATGTGGTTCCTGTTGGAGCAGACCAGATGCAGCATTTAGAGATTACAAGAGATATTGCAGAGCGTTTTAACAACGTATATGGAGATGTCTTTACCATTCCAGAACCTTATTTAGGAAAGTCTGGAGCAAAGATTATGTCATTGCAAGAGCCTGAAAAGAAGATGTCAAAGTCAGATGAAAATGCCAATGCAACTGTACTGTTATTAGACGATAAGGATACCATTATCCGCAAGTTTAAACGTGCTGTTACAGATTCTGAGACAGAGGTACGTTTTGATGAAGAAAACAAGCCTGGTGTATCAAACCTTATGTCAATCTATGGTTGTGTAACAGGTAAAACAAATGAAGAGATTGAACGTGAATTCGCTGGTAAAGGATATGGAGACTTCAAGATGGCTGTTGGAGAAGCAGTTGCAACTGAGCTCGAACCTCTTCACAAACGCTATGATGAACTTATGAAGGATAAGACCTTTATTGATAAGTGCATCAAAGAGAATGATGAAAAGGCATACTACTTCTCAAACAAAACCTTGAGAAAGGTCCACAAAAAAGTAGGCCTTACAGAATTAATTCGTTAATGAACATATGGCTCTTATTTTACAAGTTCTACGCCTTCTTTAGAGGGGTGAACCGTAATAGAGTAATTTGTGTGGTAGATGACGTACCCTGGTGCGGCACCTGCCACTTTTTTTAGTTGTTTCTTTTGGGTGTAATCAATTTCAATTTTATCCTGATCCCGACCATTGGAATAATATCCGGCTAAAGAAGCAGCCAGTTCAAAAATGTGGTCTGGCAGTTCTTCATTGTTGGATTTTACAATGACATGTGATCCGGGAATGGTTTTGGAATGAAACCACCAGTCGTTTCCTGTTGCAATCTTAAAGGTAACTTCCTCATTTTGATAATTGTTTTTTCCAACGTAAATATGAAATCCATCCTCCGTAACAAAGTGAAGAGGCTTCGTCTTTTTTGTCTGTCCCTTTTTTGTTTGAGGACGTTTTTTTGTAAATCCGAATTCGTACAATTCCTGACGAATCATTTGCAAATCAGCTTCGTTTTCTGCAATGGAAAGGGAAGAGAGGATAGAGTTTAAGTGATCGATGGACTTTTTTGTCTCTTCCATATAAGTATTTAGAGCTTCTTTTGTTCTCTTTAACTTATTGTATTTTGCATAAAACTTATTGGCGTTATCCATGATGGATAAGGATTCATCCAAAGGAATTTGAATTTCCTCATTGGTGTAGTAATTCAATACCTTCACCTTCTTTTCGCCAGCGGGAAGCTGATAGGCATTGGCCGTTAAAAGCTCTCCGTATAGCTGAAATTTATCCATGGAATCGGTATCTTTTAGCTGCTTGGATTGGATGTTTAATTTTTTTACATTTCGTTCTAAAAGAATATGGATCTGCTTTCGTAAATCCTGAGACTTTTGCTCCATATTGTTTTTCAGATTCTTAGAAGCGTAGAAACTTTCTAAGGCCATGGAGATAGACTCATAGCTTTGAGATACTTTGTCTTTGTACATCTGTAGTGTAAAAGGATATACCTCCATGGGCTTTTGGGTGTTTTCTTCTGTAATAACAACAGGAGAATAGTTATTGTTTGATAAATCGGATATCAGACTTAAAAAGGCCTGATAGAAAGCATCTTTTTGCCAATCACTTAGGGATAAGACAGAGGCATCTGAGTCTAAATCACTTCGGATACAAAGTTCTTCTGCCATAACTGGTCCAAATCCGGTAAATGAAGACAGAATCATCTTTTTTAAGGAGAGTGGACGCTTTAACACATCTTCATAAAAGTCCTCTTTTGAAATCTCAAAGCAGTTGTAGTGATTTTCCTGGGTAGGAATAAAGTAATCTCTGTTTGGAAGAACTTCTCGAACAGAAGATACCATGGCGCTGACATGTTTGATACTGTCTAAAACCTTATTGTCTTCATCACAGAGAATGATATTTGAGTGCTTTCCCATAATTTCCACATAGAGATGCTTTTTTGCAGGATCACCGAGTTCATTTAAATGTTCGATTTCAATATCAAGTACTCGTTCCATCCCTATTTGTGACACACTAGAGATTCTTCCGCTATTAATGTATTTTCGTAAAAGCATACAAAAATTAGGGGCAGACATAGGACTTTCTTTGTTTTCAGTTGTAAGATAAATCACAGGAAGTGAAGCCAAAGCAGATATCAGTAAACGATAGGTACGTCGATCTTTTGAGGCGGTAATAATGATTTCCTCTTTTTCCGGCTGGGCAATCTTTTTGATATGACTTCCTGATAAAGTTTCATTTAATTCGCTTGCAAGAGCGTGTAAACATATTCCGTCAATAGACATTTTATTACTCCAAAAAATATTTTTAAAATTCGTGCAGCCCTTATTTTACAAGGCTTTGAAGCAATTGTAAAGGAGAGAAAAATTTGACAAAGAAAGAGGATGTTTACTATAATACAAATATTGTGAATATTTGTGCCTAATTTTAGACATACAAATTATATTTGGAGGCGTTATGGCAAGCAGTATGACAGGGTTTGGTCACTATGAAGTGGTATCAAACTCACTTAAAATTGTAGTGGAAATTAAGTCTGTTAATCACAGATTTTTAGATATGAATCTAAAGCTTCCACGTAAGTTTACTTTTTTCGAAAATGATGCAAGAAATCTCATTAAGAATCGTATTTCTCGTGGTAAAGTGGATGTCTATGTGAGTTATGAAGAAACAGTAGATGGTAGCATGGAAGTTACCTATCATCCTGAAGTTGCACAGAAATACTATGATGGATTATTGCAGTTAAAGGATCAGTTCCAATTAAACGATAGCATTTCTATTGGCCTATTGGCAAAATTCCCAAATGTATTTACCGAGGAAGCAAAAGAAGAAGACCAGGAAGAACTATCAAAACATCTAACAGAAGCTTTTAATGGAGCGTTAGATGAGTTTGTTAAGAATCGTAAAGAAGAGGGAGAACGTTTGGTTTCTGATTTGATTTCGAAATTAGATGATATGGAAGCTTTGGTTTCAAAAGTGGAAGAGCGAGCTCCAGAGATTGTAGAAGAATACAAATCGAGACTTCTTTCAAAGACAAAGGATTTGATTGATAATAATCAAATTGAAGAGTCAAGAATTGCAGCTGAGGTTGTACTGTTTGCAGATAAGATATGTGTTGATGAAGAAATCGTTCGTCTAAAAAGCCATGTCAAAGAGGGAAAAGATACCTTGCTTCATAAAGATGAAGTGGGAAGAAAAATGGATTTCTTAGCTCAGGAGATGAATCGTGAATCAAATACGATTTTGTCAAAGTCAACAGATGTGACCATTGCTGATATCGGCATTGAGCTAAAGACATTGATTGAAAAAATCAGAGAACAAATTCAAAATTTAGAGTAAGAGGCGAGTCATGGATTTTACTAAGGGATTAGTTATTGTTTTATCAGGTTTTTCCGGAGCAGGAAAAGGCACCATTATGAAACACCTTTTAAAACATCACAAAGATGAGTATTTCCTTTCTATTTCTGCCACTTCAAGACAGATGAGAACAGGTGAAAAGGAAGGAAGAGATTATTTCTTTAAAACGAGAGAAGAGTTTGAAGAGATGATTCAAAAAGGAGAATTATTAGAGTATACCGAGTTTAATGGAAACTACTATGGTACACCTAAGGAATATGTAGAGTCATTGGTAAATGATGGAAAAGATGTGGTTCTTGAAATTGAAATTGATGGTGCCCTTCAAGTAAAAAAGATTTACCCTGAGGCGCTGTTATTATTTGTTACTCCGCCTGATGCCACATCCTTAAAGGATCGTCTGGTTGGCAGAGCAACAGAGACAAAAGAGGTAATCGATCAGCGATTATCCATTGCTTATGATCAGTCGTTTTTAATGGATAAATACGACTATTTGGTAGTGAATGATGATTTATCAAGCTGCGTGAAAAGAGTTCATAATACGATTCAGTCAGAACGTTATCGCGCATCTAGAAATCTTAAAAATATAGACATTATTCAAAAAGAATTAAAGATGTTTTCGAAAGGAGAAAATTAATATGATACATCCATCTTATGTAGAATTAATGAAAGTTGTAAATGAGGATACTGCTTTAGTAGGCGAAGAACCAGTAGTTAACAGCCGTTATAGCATCGTTTGTGCAACTGCAAAGCGTGCTCGTCAGATCGTTGCCGGAGATGAGCCTTATATCGATGACGCTGCCGGAAAGAAGCCTCTTTCTGTTGCAGTAGAAGAGTTATACGAAGGAAAGTTAAAGATTTTAACAGCTGATGAAGTAGCTGAAAAAGATGTTGAATTAGCAGCATTCAAGGAACGTAAGGCTCTTGAAAAGAAAGCTATGGAAGAGGCAAATGAAGCTGAAGAGGATACAGAGGAGGCATAAATGAAGGCCTGTTTTGTTTCGTTAGGTTGCGACAAGAATCTTGTTGATACTGAGCATATGATGGCCATACTTTCTAAAGATGGGTATGATTTCGTTTCAGACCCGGAAGATGCGGATGTGGCGATTATTAACAGCTGCTGTTTTATTGCGGATGCATTGGAAGAAAGTATCAATACCATTATTGAAATTGGAAAACTAAAGACAGAAGGAAATTTAAAAGCCCTTATTCTGGCTGGTTGTTTAGGTCAGCGCTTTACGGATGGGGTATTAGAGGATTTACCAGAGGTAGATGGAATTGTAGGAACCAATTCCTACGATGAACTAAGTGCTGTTATTAAAAAAGCCCTTACGGGAGAGAAAGAAGTGATTAAAAAAGATTTTTCTTCCCTTCCTTCCAATGAAAAGGGCAGATTTTTGACGAATGTCGTACCTTATTCCTATTTAAAAATTGCTGAGGGATGCGATAAGCATTGTACCTATTGCATTATTCCTTCCATCCGAGGAGATTTCCGAAGCGTACCTCTTAATGAACTTGTAGAAGAGGCGAAAATGCTTGCTGCTTCTGGCGTAAAGGAACTGAACTTAGTTGCTCAGGAAGTTACCCTGTGGGGAGTGGATTTGTATGGTAAAAAATCCCTAACCTTACTTTTAGAGCAGTTATCTTTGATTGATGGTATTGAATGGATTCGCTTGCTTTATTGTTATCCTGAAGAGATCAATGAAGAACTGGTTTCGTATATGGCATCAAATCCTAAGATTTGTCATTACATCGATATGCCTATACAGCATTGTTCCGATACGATTCTTCGACGCATGGGACGTAAGACTTCCAAGGCAGATATATTAGAAAAGATTTCTTTGCTAAGAGAAAAAATGCCGGATATTGCGCTTCGTACTACTTTGATTTGTGGATTCCCGGGAGAAACAGAGGAGAATCACAAAGAACTGCTTCAGTTTGTAAGAGAAACCGCTTTTGATCGATTGGGATGTTTTGCCTACTCTCAGGAAGACGGAACTCCTGCAGCGAAATTTGAAGATCAAATTGAAGAAGATGTAAAAAACACCTGGCGTGATGAGGTTATGGCATTACAGCAGGAAATAATTTTCTCTACCAATCAGACCTTGGTTGGAAAAACTCTTTCATGTTTTGTGGAGGGGAAGGTAGAGGATGGAGTTTATGCTGCTAGAACCTATCGGGATGCGCCGGAAGTGGATGGATATATCTTCATTGAAACGAATAGAGAATTAATAAGCGGTGATATTGTATCAGTTCGTGTTACCGATTTTAAAGAATATGATTTAATAGGAGGCTTACAAGATGAATTTACCAAATAAATTAACGGTATTTCGTGTAATTTTAATTCCTTTTTTTGTAATTGCATTATTAATAGCACCAGATAATTTTACCAATCGTGTTGTAGCTGAAGTTATTTTTATTGTAGCAAGTCTTACAGATATGTTAGATGGTAAGATTGCCAGAAAGTACAACCTGGTGACAAACTTTGGTAAGTTTATGGATCCTTTAGCAGATAAACTTCTCGTATGTTCAGCTATGATTTGTCTTGTTTCATTAAACCAGTTACCAGCCTGGGTATGTATTGTGATTATTGCAAGAGAATTTATTATTTCTGGATTCCGTTTAATTGCATCTGATAATGGAATCGTAATTGCCGCAAGTTATTGGGGCAAATTCAAAACTGTTTTCCAGATGCTTATGGTAATTGTTATGATTATTGCAATCAACAATCCAGTGTTAACCTTAATTGGAGAAATCCTTATGTGGATTGCTTTGGTACTTACCATAGTTTCTCTTATTGATTACATTGCAAAGAATAAAGACGTATTAAAAGAACAAAATTAATGATGGATGTATTACGTATAATTGATATATTAAAGGAGAGAGGCGAAAAGATTGCCACAGCAGAATCCTGTACCGGTGGTATGATTGCCTCCTCTATTGTGGATATACCAGGGGTCTCTGCTTTTTTTGATGAGGGCTATGTGACCTATTCAAATGAGGCAAAGCATAAGAACTTATTTGTTGACTGGGAGATTTTAAACACCTATGGTGCAGTAAGTGAAGAATGTGCCAAAGCCATGGCAGAGGGATTGTATCGCCAGACACAGGCGGATGTATGTGTCTGCAGTACAGGTATTGCCGGCCCTGATGGTGGTACAAAAGAAAAACCTGTTGGTACGGTTTATCTAAGCTGCAGGTACAAGGGAGATTGCAAGGTAATCCGTTGTCAGTTCCCCGGAAGCAGAAGTGAAGTTCGACAGGCATCGGCAGAAAAAGCCTTTCAGTTGGTTTATGAATGTCTGACGAAGTAACGAGGTAAGAATATGTTACGAGTAATTGCTGGAGAAGCAAGATCAGTTCCTTTGAAAACCCTAGACGGGTTAGATACAAGACCTACAACAGATCGGGTAAAGGAGACCTTGTTTAACCTGTTACAAAACTATATTTACGATTCCAGATTTTTGGATTTATTTGCAGGTAGCGGACAAATTGGAATCGAAGCTCTTTCAAGAGGAGCAAGAGAGGCTGTTTTTATTGAAAAAAATAAAAAAGCAGCGGACATCATTGAACAAAATCTCGCAAAGACAAAACTCGAGGAAAACGCAGAGGTTTTAAAACGAGATGTGTTATCGAGTCTTCCTTTTTTAGGCAGCGAGTTCGATCTTATTTTTATGGATCCGCCTTATGCCTTAGAGATTGAAAAAGAAGTGCTTTCTTCTATAAAAGAACATCATGTTTTGGCAGAAGATGGACAGATTATAATTGAAGCAGACTTGAAACGAGACTTTTCTTTTGCAGAAGAGATGGGATTCGAAATCGTAAAAGAAAAGGTGTATAAAACCAATAAACATGTATTCTTAAGGAGCTAGAAATGAAAAGAGCGATTTATCCGGGAAGCTTTGACCCAATCACATTCGGACATATGGATATAATTGAACGCTCATCAAAAATGTTTGATGAAATCATAGTTGCAGTGTTAAACAACAGTCAAAAAAACTCGTTGTTTTCTGTGGATGAACGTGTTACGATTATTAGAGGTTTAACGAAGGATTTTACCAATGTAAAGGTAATGTCTTTTGAGGGTCTTTTGGTAGATTTTGCAGATGCGGTAGATGCGAATATTATTATTCGTGGACTTCGAGCAGTGACTGATTTTGAATATGAGATTCAGATTGCGCAAACGAATCACGTTGAGAATCCGAAGTTAGATACTGTATTTTTAACTACATCACTGAATTATTCTTATTTAAGTTCCAGTGTTGTTAGAGAATTTGCATCTTATGGGGGAGATATTTCGAAATTTGTTCCGGAAGAGATTATTCCCCTTATTTTAGAGAAGTACAAAAAGTAGACAAGGAGAGATTATTTTATGGCCAGTGCAATTGAAGATATTATTGATGAGCTTGAAGAGTATATTGACAGCTGTAAACCATCGTCTTTTTTCTCTGATTCTAAAATAACAGTGAATCGTGATGATATTGAAGGCTTGTTAGAAGAACTTAGAAGTAAGACTCCGGAAGAGATTCGTAGATATCAAAAGATTATCAGTAATAAAGAAGCAATTCTAGCAGATGCTAGAGCGAAAGCAGATCAGATTATTGCAGAAGCACAGATTACGACAAACGAATTAGTATCTGAGCATCAGATTATGCAACAGGCATATGCCCAGGCAAATGAAGTGGTTATGATTGCTACCAAGCAGGCGCAGGAAATGCTTGATTCAGCAACGAAAGATGCCAACGATATCCGCACCGGTGCCATTGCTTATACAGATCAGTTATTAAAGAGTGTACAGGATGTTTTGACAAGCTCCATCGATACGACAAGAAGTCGAAATGAATCTTACTTAAAGACTATGCAGGGCTATCTTGATGTTGTAGTTGCAAATCGTACAGAACTTGCTCCAGAAACAGAAGCGCCAAAGGAACAGCCTAAAAAGATGTCTCCTCAGCCAAAACAGCCTGAGAAGCCTATAGCACAAAAAGAAGAACCGAAAGTGGAAGATGTAAAGAAGACGGAAGTGACCGGTACTACTTCAGAAGAAGCACAAGCGGTGTTAAACATTCCCGAATCTTTCTTTAATAAAGAGTAATACGATCCGGAAGAGTTTTCTTCCGGATTTATTTTTAAATTATGAAAGAAATTAGAATAGATAAAACCTCAGAAAATCAACGATTTGATAAATTTTTAAAAAAGTATTTCAAGGAAGCATCCTCTGGATTTCTATATAAAATGCTTCGAAAGAAAAATATTACCTTAAATGGAAGAAAATCCGAAGGAAAAGAAATCCTAAAGGATGGAGATGTAATAAAGGTATTCTTTTCAGATGAAACTTTTCTAAAAATGAAGGGCGAATTAAAAGACGAAGCGCTGGATGGATATTTGTTAAAGGACGATCAGAATCTAGTGATTCTTTATGAAGACGAAGATATTATTGCTATGAATAAACCCAAAAATCTTTTGTCTCAAAAATCCAGTCCAAAGGATGTGTCTTTAAATGAATGGATGTTATCCTATTTAGTCCGCAAGGGAGATTGTACAAAAGAGAGTCTTCATATTTTTCGACCTTCTGTTATGAATCGTCTCGACCGAAATACCACAGGGATAGTATTAGGTGCAAAGACGTTAAAAGGTGCCCATTACTTATCAGATGTGATCAAAGATAAAGAGTCTCCAAAGGTATATCGGGCGATTTGTAAAGGGAAAATAGAAGAGGAAGTGCTCTACAAGGATTATCTTGTGAAGGACGATAAAGAAAACAAGGTAATGGTAAGCCATGACAAAATACAAAACAGCAAGGAAATCATTACCGGTATAAGGCCTTTAAGGTCCAATGGGGTGGTGACGCTTGTAGAGGTTAAACTTTATACGGGACGTACCCATCAAATAAGGGCTCATTTAAGCTTTTATCATCATCCGGTAATCGGGGATATAAAATATGGGGATTCCACAGTGAATAAAGATTTTAAGAATCGATATAATATTTCATCTCAGATGTTACATTCCTATGAGGTATCTCTACCGGGAATTGGTGAAATTATGGCAGATATGCCAAAGGAATTTGAAAGAGTATTTCAATAGGAGAAGAATATGGCTACATGGAAATCCCGTGGATTGCGTGGCTCCACATTAGAAGATTTTATTAATCAAACCAATGAAGTATATAAAGAACACAATTTAGCTCTGATTCAAAAAATTCCTACCCCTATTACCCCTGTGAATATAGATAAGGAAACAAGACATATTACACTAGCTTATTTTGAGCAAAAGAGTACGGTGGATTATATTGGGGCAGTTCAGGGAATCCCTGTTTGTTTTGATGCAAAAGAGTGTAATACTGATACTTTTCCCTTACAAAATATTCATCAGCATCAGATGGATTTTATGGGACAATTTGAATCCCAGGATGGAATCGCCTTCTTTTTGATTTATTTTTCAAAAAAAGAACAGTTTTATTACTTAAGCTATGAAGAGGCATTGAGCTTTTGGGACAGGGGGCAATCTGGAGGCCGGAAGAGCTTTCGGATAGATGAGTTAAAGGAGGAATTTTTCTTTTCTTTTAAACCGAATATCCCGGTGCCATATTTGGATATGATACAAAAAGATCTGGAAAAAAGAGAGGGTTGACAGTTTCTTGGAAGTCCAATATAATTGGTTTTACTTGTTAGCACATTAGCAGACTAAAGTGAATGAAATTCCTAGGAGGGATAGGTGAATATATGAATAAGTTATTACATACACCAGAAGGTGTTCGCGATATCTACAATGAAGAATTTAAAAAGCGTCAATATCTTGAAAAACAGATGTTAGAGTCTATCAAAGCCTTTGGCTATGAGAATATTCAGACGCCTACATTTGAGTTTTTTGATATTTTCGGAAAAGAGATTGGTACTATTTCAGCAAAAGATTTGTATAAGTTTTTTGATCGGGAAGGAAATACCCTAGTACTTCGTCCTGATTTTACTCCATCGGTAGCCAGAGCTGCAGCAAAGTATTTTACAAAGAATAACGAAGTACCGATTCGATTATCTTATTCTGGAAATGTCTTTTTAAATAACTCCAATTATCAGGGCCGTTTAAAGGAAACGACACAGCTTGGGGCAGAATTAATTGGTGATGATACACTAGATGCAGATTCAGAGATTATTTCTATGGTATGTAGTTGCTTATCTTCTGTTGGCTTAAAGGATTTTAAAATTTCCATTGGTCATACCAAAATCTTTGGCGGTTTGGTTGAGGCGGCCGGATTTTTGGATGATGAAGTGGAAGAGTTAAAAGACTTGATTTTAAATAAGAACTTTTTCGGTGTGGAAGAGTTTATTGATACCAAGAATCTTGATGAAGAACTTCGTAGCCTTTTTGGAATTTTAAAATGTTTTTATTCCTCTCCTGAAGAATGGAAGGATTTGGAACTAAAGGCAAAGGCTTATCCAAAGGTTTATGATGCATTTGTTTATTTTGAAAAGCTATATGAACTTTTAGATGTCTATGGGGTAAGCGATTATATCTCCTTTGAAATGGGATTGATTTCTCAGTATCAGTATTATACGGGAGTAGTTTTTTCCGGTTATTCATACGGTTCAGGAGAGCCAATTGTAAAAGGTGGACGATACGATCGCCTGCTTTCTAACTTTGGAAAAGATGCGCCTGCCATTGGATTTGCTGTCTTGGTAGACCAGTTACAGTTTGCTATTGATCGCCAAAAGATTGCCATTCCAATTGAAAAAAATAAAGATGTACTTCTTTATACGAAGAGCAATCGTCAAAAGGCCATTGCAAAGGCAAAGACTTACAGAGACTATGGAAAGGTTGTTCAGACCATTCGTATTTCAGATATGTCTGAAGTAGAAAAGTACAAAGAGATATTTAAAGATTATTACGTGGAAGTCATTGAGGATTAAACTATGAGTGAAGATCGTTATTTAACAGTTGCATTAGGAAAAGGTAGACTGGCAAAGTCAGCTATGGAAATATTTGAAGCTATTGGTATTACCTGTGAAGAGATGAAAGACAAAGATTCTAGAAAGCTGATCTTTGTAAATGAAGAGTATAAGATGCGTTTCTTCCTCTCAAAAGGGCCAGATGTTCCAACCTATGTGGAATATGGTGCAGCAGATATTGGTATTGTTGGTGAGGATACCATCTTAGAAGAGGCAAGAAACGTCTATGAGGTGTTGGATTTAGGATTTGGAAAATGTCGCATGTGTGTATGTGGTCCAAAGGAAGCTCAGGAATATCTTGAACATCAGGAATTGATTCGTGTGGCTACAAAGTATCCTCGAATTGCCAAAAACTATTTTTATAATCGAAAAGGTCAGACCATTGATATTATTAAATTAAACGGTTCCATTGAACTTGCTCCAATCGTTGGACTTTCAGAAGTAATTGTTGATATAGTAGAAACAGGATCTACCTTACGGGAAAATGGATTAGTAGTTCTTGAAGAAGTATGTCCGTTATCAGCAAGAGTAATTGTAAATCAGGTTTCCATGAAGATGGAAAATGAACGCATTACAAAGATTATTACAGATTTAAAAAAGGTGTTAGAGGAAAGAAAATGAGAATACAGACATTAACAAAAGAATCAACAAAAACATTGTTATCAGAACTTTTAAAGCGTTCTCCAGCGAATTACACTACCTATGAAAACAGTGTAAAAGAAATTGTAGACAATGTTCGAATCGAAGGAGACAAAGCAGTATTTCAGTACACTGCTTTATTTGATAAGGCAAATATTTGTGCAGAAAATCTAATTGTAACAGAAGAAGAGATTGAAGAAGCCTATAAGGAAGTGGATAAGACCCTTTTAGACGTAATTCGTAAGTCTTTAGTAAATATTCGTGATTACCATGCAAAACAGTTACAAAACAGCTGGTTTGAAAGTAAAGACAAAGGAATTATTCTTGGACAAAAGGTAACACCTCTTGAAAATGTAGGTGTTTATGTGCCTGGTGGAAAGGCGGTATATCCTTCCTCTGTACTTATGAATATTGTACCGGCTAAGGTGGCAGGAGTAGATCATATTTATATGTGTACTCCACCAGATAAGGATGGTAAGGTATGTGCTTCCACCTTAGTTGCAGCAAAAGAAGCTGGAGCAGATGTAGTCTATAAAGTAGGCGGTGCACAGGCCATTGCAGCATTGGCATTTGGTACAGAATCTATTCAAAAGGTAGATAAAATTGTTGGCCCTGGAAATATCTATGTGGCATTAGCCAAAAAAGCGGTATTTGGACATGTAAGTATTGATTCCATTGCTGGTCCTTCTGAGATTTTAGTACTCTGCGATGAAACAGCAAATCCTCATTTTGTTGCTGCAGATTTGTTGTCACAGGCAGAACATGATGAGCTTGCATCTGCAATTTTAATTACTACATCAAATGAAATTGCACAGAAAGTTTCCGAGGAAATCGAAGGATATTTAAAGGTGTTATCCAGAAGAGAAATTATTCAAAAATCCCTGGATAACTATGGATATATTCTGGTTGCTGAGAATATGGAAGAAGCTATTGATGCAGCAAATGCCATTGCATCGGAACACTTAGAAATCGTTACAAAGAATCCTTTTGAAACCATGACAAAGATTCGAAATGCAGGTGCGATTTTCTTGGGAGAATATTCCTCAGAACCTCTTGGAGATTATTTTGCCGGACCAAACCACGTATTGCCAACCAATGGAACGGCGAGATTCTTCTCTGCACTTTGTACCGATGATTTTATTAAAAAGTCATCTATTATTTCTTACTCAAAAGAAGCATTAGAAGAAGTGCATAAAGATATTGAACAATTTGCTACATGTGAACAGTTGACTGCACATGCAAATTCGATTAAAGTTAGATTTGAGAATGAATGATGTGAGGGGATTATGTCAGAAGATAGAAAAGCTACCATTACTAGAAAAACAAAAGAAACAGATATTGTCTGTGAACTGAATTTAGATGGTACCGGAAAAGCTACCGTTGATACTGGAATCGGCTTTTTTGATCACATGCTAGAAGGGTTCGCCAGACATGGTCTATTTGATTTAAAGCTTACCTGTAAGGGGGATTTAGTTGTAGATTGTCATCATACCATCGAAGACTGTGGAATCGTTTTAGGTTCAGCCATTCGTAAAGCAATTGGTGATAAATCCGGTATCAAACGCTATGGTAGTTTAATGCTTCCTATGGATGAAACTTTGGTACTTTGTGCCATTGATTTATCCGGAAGACCTTATTTGAATTTTGACGCAACCTTTGGTGTGGAGCGTGTAGGATATTTTGATACAGAAATGGTAAGAGAATTTTTCTATGCTATTTCATATACTGCTGGTATGAATATCCATATTAAGGTCTTAGACGGCAGCAACGCACATCACATGATCGAAGCAATGTTTAAAGCTTTTGCAAAGGCTTTAGATGAGGCAACTATTAAAGATCCAAGGATAACAGATTTGTTATCTACAAAGGGCAGTTTGTAAATAGGAGTTTGTATTAACATGGAACATAAAAATATTGTAGCCACCATTTATTTAAAAGATGGTAAAGCTGTTAAAGGACTACATGACACAGACGCTGGTGTAGATGTACTTGAGCTCGCACAAATGTACAATGACAGCGGAATTGATAAGATTATTTGTATTGATTTATCAAAGGAAGATGAAGAGCACGAAAAGAATATTTTAGCCATCAGAGAGATTAATCGAACCATCGATGTAAAGACCTGTGGTGGTGGAAATATTAAGCGTTTAGAAGACGTTAAAAAGTTTTTATATGCAGGATGTATTGAAGTCGTATTAAATGGATCAAAACCGGAAACAGCAGAGTTGTTTGAAGAAGCTGCAAAGCGTTTTGGTCAGGAAAAGATTTTAGTATCTATTAATACCTTGGATTTCTTATTTAAGAATGGAAAGGTGTTATCTTCCTACGTTCATGAATTAATTGTTATGAATAAGGAGTTGGTGTTAGGACTTGAGAACCTTACAGATGTTCCTTATATCCTGGTTCAGGATGAAGAAGATGTGGAAGAGATTCAAAAGGTGTTATCTTCTGAAAAGATTCGTGGTATTTACGGCGATTTTATCAATAATACAGATACGGATATTATGAGCTTGAAGGCCACCCTATCAGAACGTGGAATCCTAATGGACAACTTTGAGCCAAAGCTGAAATGGAGCGATTTAAAGACAAATTCCGATGGATTGATTCCTTGTATTGTTCAGGATTATAAGACCAACGAAGTACTTATGATGGCTTATATGAATGAAGAGAGTTTTAATACCACCATTCGTCTTGGAAAGATGACCTACTACAGTCGATCTAGAAGAGAGCTTTGGATTAAAGGAATGACATCAGGTCACACACAGTATGTAAAGTCTTTAACTGCAGACTGTGATTATGACACATTGTTGGCTAAGGTATCTCAGGTTGGTGGCATTGCCTGTCATACGGGAGCTCCTAGCTGTTTCTTTAATGAAATTGTTAAGAAGGAATACGTCGAACGTAATCCTTTGAAAGTATTCGAAGATGTGTATCAGGTTATTTGTGATCGCAAAGTGAATCCAAAAGAAGGCAGCTACACAAATTACCTTTTCGATAAGGGTATCGATAAGATTTTGAAAAAAGTTGGTGAAGAAGCTACAGAGATTGTTATCGCTGCAAAGAATCCGAACAATGAGGAAGTAGTATATGAGACTTCTGATTTCTTGTATCACTTGATGGTACTTATGGTTGAGAAGAATGTTTCTTGGGAAGATATTGTCAGGGAACTGGCACAGCGATAGATACTTGCAGATTGATTCGTTTATTATGTATAATGATTCCGACCTATGTTTGGGTCGGAATTTTTATGTTAAAGGTATTGTATGAGAAAATTATTTTTAAGTGATGAAATATTAATGTCCGTAGAAAAATCTGCGCGCTATATTGGAAATGAAGTAAATTCCATTAAAAAAGATCCAAAGGAAGTGGATCTTCGTTTTTGCATGTGCTTTCCTGATGTGTATGAAATCGGTATGAGCCATTTAGGAATTCAGATTCTTTATGAAATGATGAATCGAAGAGAGGATGTGTACTGTGAACGTGTATATTCTCCATGGCCGGATTTGCACAAGATAATGAAGGAAAAAAACATTCCTCTTTTTGCACTAGAGACCCAAGAGCCAATCAAAAACTTTGATATGCTTGGAATTACCCTTCAATATGAGATGTGTTATACCAATATCCTTCAGGTATTGGATTTGAGTCAAATCCCTCTATTGACCAAGGATAGAAGTAATGATGACCCTATTATTATCGGTGGTGGTCCATGTGTATACAATCCAGAACCAATCGCTCCTTTCTTTGATATTTTATATATTGGAGAGGGAGAAACAAGCTATGATGCATTGTTTGATTTATACATCAGTGAGAGAAATAAAGCGGACTATAACCGGCAAGACTTTTTAAGAAAAGCAAGTCAGATTCCTGGTCTTTATGTGCCTTCTTTGTATGAAGTTACCTACAAAGAAGATGGTACCATAGATACATTTCTTCCTATTTATGAGGATGTACCAAAGACCGTAAAAAGACAGGTGGTTGTAGATATGAATACCTCAGCTTATCCTACAAAGCCGATTGTTCCTTTTGTACAGGCTACCCAGGATAGAGCTGTGTTAGAGATTCAAAGAGGCTGTATCAGAGGATGTCGATTCTGTCAGGCAGGAATGATTTATCGTCCAAATAGAGAACGAAGCTACGAGGTGTTAAAGGACTATGCAAAGGAGATTTTAGCTTCTACAGGTCATGACGAGATTTCCTTGTCATCCCTAAGTTCCAGTGATTATACACAGCTTCCGGAACTGGTAAATTTTTTGATTGATGACTGCTGTAAAGATGGAGTGAATATTTCCCTTCCATCTCTTCGTATTGATGCCTTTTCTTTGGATGTTATGTCTAAAGTGCAAGATATTAAAAAGAGTTCTGTTACATTTGCTCCAGAAGCTGGATCTCAGAGAATGAGAAATGTTATAAACAAAGGTCTTACGGTAGAGGATATTTTAGGTGGAGCACAAAAGGCATTTATTGGTGGATGGAACAAGGTAAAACTTTATTTTATGCTTGGACTTCCGTCGGAAACCGAGGAAGATATGAAGGCTATTCCAGAACTTGCCAATGAGATTGCTGCATTGTATTACGAAACAGTTCCAAAAGAACAAAGAAATGGAAAGTGTCAGATTACCATGTCTACTTCATTTTTTGTTCCGAAGCCTTTTACACCATTCCAGTGGGCTAGAATGTATGAAAAAGATGAGTATTTGCATCGTGCAAAGATTGTAAATGACACCATGAAAGAACAGTTAAACCACAAAAGTCTTCGCTACCAATGGCATCATGCTGATGTAACTGTATTAGAAGGCATCTTTGCAAGAGGAGATCGTAAGGTAGCGGATGTTATTTTATATGCTTATGAGCATGGACAGTATTTCGATGCCTGGGGCGAATTCTTTGATATGCAAAACTGGATTGACGCCTTTGATGCCTGTGGGGTAGATATGGACTTTTATATTATGAGAGAACGTGATATTGATGAAGTCTTCCCATGGGACTTCATTGACTGTGGTGTAACCAAAAAGTTTTTACAAAGAGAATGGTTGCGTTCAAAGGAAGAAGTTGTTACAAAGAATTGCAAAGATCAGTGCAATGGATGTGGTTGTGCAGAGTTTGATTGTGGAATATGTTTGAGATAGGTGAATTATGAAAATAAGACTTAGATTTTCGAAATTTGGTACGATGAAATATATTGGTCATTTGGATATGCTTCGTTATTTTCAAAAAGCATTTCGACGGGCAAAGGTACCAATGAAATACTCGGAAGGATTTAATCCTCATCCGATTATGTCTTTTGCTTCGCCTCTTGGGGTAGGTGTTACTTCAGAAGGTGAGTACATGGATATTGAAACCAAGGTGGATGTAGATTTAGATGCTATGATTTCTGATTTAAATAAAGAAATGGTAGAAGGAACTAATGTCTTATCTGCAAAGGTGTTAGACGACCATACGAAAAAAGCCATGGCGGCTGTGTCTTGTGCAAAATATGTTGTATTTTTAAAGAAAAACAGTCAGGTTCTTTCTGAAGTGGATTTAGAAAAAGCCACGAGAGAATTTTATGATAATCAAAATGAAATCGTTGTGTTAAAGAAAACGAAAAAAGGGGAAAAAGAAGTAGATATCAAACCTTATATTTTCATGTTTGAAGGTACTCGTTTTCAAAATGCATCTTTCTTAAAGGACTTATGTGTCGATATTAAAGATGAAGAGTTTTGCTGCAATGATGATGATCCTGTATTCTTATTACAGGTATCCACGGGAAGTAACGACAATATTAAACCAGAACTTGTGATGAAAGCTTTTTATGAATACCTACAGTTGGAAGAAGAGGCTGTCATTGCAATTCATCGTGTGGAATTATATCAAGGGGAAAAGAATCAATTTGAATCTTTGGGAGTGTAACCATGAAAACCTATAAGATGCATAAATTAATCATTACACGATTTGAGTATCATGAAAAAAATATTTTTTGTGGTATTTATTTTGATGCATCCAATCATCCTTTAGATATTATGGTGGAAAAAGAAATGCCAAACGAAAATCCCTACCCAAATGAAGGGATTTTTGTGGGAAAGGTTAGTAAGATTTTGCCGGGACAGGGTGCTTTTGTTCGCTTATCACCAGATGTGAGTGGATATTTACCTCTGAAAACAAATCAGGATTTTTACTATGTCCGCAAGATTGGAAAGAAGGAGTGCCTTCAACCTGAGGATGAAATCCTGGTTCAAATTCGAAAACAACCTATTAAAACAAAGGAAATGGTTTTGGATAATGAACTGGCATTTCACAGTGATCATTTGATTTTAGTAACTGACTCCCAAACGATTTCTGTTTCTTCGAAATTAAAAAAATCGGAAAAGGAACACTTCCGTAATTTGTTAGAGCAAAAATTCCCCAATATGGAAAGTTTTGGATTTGTGGTTCGTACCAATGCCATAAATATAGATGATGAACAGCTTTTAGATGAGGCTGTTTCCCTTTATGAAGAGTATCAGCATGTGATTACCCATGCAAAAACAAGGGTTTGCTATGAATGTATAAAAAAGGGTAGAAATAAGATTGAAGAATTACTTCGTACACTAAATCCTGAAATAACAGAGATTGAAACCGATGATCCAAAGATTTTTTCATCCTTGTCAGATGTTGTAGAACGACAGCTGTTTTTGCCCTTCAAAAACAGATTGAAGTTTTATGAAGATGAAAGCTATCCTCTCTACAAACTCTATGGAATGGAGACGGTTTTAGACAATGCAACAAAGCCTGTAGCCTGGTTAAACTCCGGAGCAAATCTGATTATTGAACAGGTTGAAGCCATGACAGTGGTGGATGTAAACAGTAGCAAACAGATTACGAAAAAAGAAAGTAATGCATTTGAAATCAATGTGGAAGCGGCAAAAGAAATTGCCCTTCAACTTCGTCTTAGAAATATATCTGGAATCATTATTGTAGATTTTATAAATATGAAGTCTCAAAAACACAAGTCAGCATTGTTATCTATTTTAAAAGAGGAGACAAAGTATGATCCTTGTAAAGTAACGGTGTTAGACTATACAAAACTTGGCTTAATAGAGATTACCCGGGAAAAGCGATATCCTTCTCTAAAAGAAGTGTTGACTTTACGATAAGACCGTGGTAGTATATTTGAGTATGCCGCACAGTGAGGTTTAAAAGTGTCTTATGACCACCGAAACTGGCGAGTAATGATAATAGGAGGTGCCAATTATGTACGCAATTATTGCAACAGGTGGTAAGCAGTACAAAGTATCTGAAGGCGATATCATTACCGTTGAAAAGCTTGGAGTAGAAGCTGGTGAGAAAGTTACCTTTGATCAGGTATTAGCTGTAAGCGATAACGGACTTAAGGTTGGTGAGCCTACTGTAGCAGGAGCTACTGTAGAAGCTTCAGTTCTTCGTGAAGGAAGAGCCAGAAAAGTTGTCGTTTATAAGTATAAACCAAAGACTGGTTATCATAAGAAGAACGGTCACAGACAGTCCTTCACACAGGTTAAGATTGAAAAGATCAATGCTTAATTATGATTACGGTCACGATTTTTAGAAAAGAAAATCAAATTACGGGAATTAAAAGTATAGGTCATGCAGGCTATGCTGATTACGGACAGGACATTGTTTGTGCCGCAGTGAGCGTTCTTTTGATCAATACAATGAATTCTATAGAGAAGTTTACAGATGAACAAGTTACTATGGCTGATGCAAAGCCTGGAGATTTGGAAGTTAGTTTTCCAAAGGGACTTGGTCATGATGGCAAACTTTTTATAGATTCTTTACTTCTCGGTTTACAAGAAATTTCGAAAGAGTATGGAGATGAATACCTTACTCTAATCTTCAAGGAGGTGTAGAAACATGTTACAGATGAACCTTCAGTTGTTTGCTCATAAGAAGGGAATGGGTTCTACTAAGAACGGTAGAGATTCTGAGTCTAAGAGATTAGGCGCAAAAAGAGCAGATGGTCAGTTTATTACTGCTGGAAGCATCATTTATAGACAGCGTGGAACAAAGATTCACCCTGGTGTAAATGTTGGTATTGGTGGAGATGACACCTTATATGCAAAGACTAGCGGAGTTCTTCGTTTCGAAAGAAAAGGTAGAGACAAGAAGCAGGCTTCTGTTTATCCAGTAGAGAACTAATATGTACTTAAGACCCGACTCTTTTTTTGAGCCGGGTTTT
>JAILMB010000204.1 GCA_024692825.1 Lachnospiraceae bacterium
GATTAGAGTACTACCGAAAAAAGAATTCGTCAATGGATTGGGACAAAAATTCCCTTTTGTGTATAAAACTTATACACCTTTTGTTATAATGTATTTCATATTTGACAAATATGAGCTATAGTAAGTAAACAGACTAGAATAAAAGACGAGGAGATCGGGCATGAATTTTGATATTATGAAAATTTTTGACATTATTATTTTGGTGTTGGGAGTGTACATTGCCTATTGTGCAGTAAGAGTGAAGGGTGGAAATATTCCCACTACCTTTGTCGCTCCAGAAGATGTGAGAAAGTGTAAGGACAAAGAGGGACTTTGCAAAGCAATTTTTATACCAGCTTGTGTCTTTGGGGCGGTATCATTGATTTATGGAGTGTACAGCTTTATTTTTGATTTTGGAATTATAGAAGCTGGATCTGATATTACATCTATTTTAAATGCAGTATTGATTTTACTCTTTGTTATTGGCTGGGTATATTTTTCCTATGTACTTAGAAAATCAGTTGCAAAGTTTTGTATGTAGAAATCATGCTACCAGAAAAGCATAGTAAAAAAATGTTTCATAAAATATATAACCCGGGGATGGCTAAACCAACCCCGGGTATTTTTTATCTTTCATCAATTGGCGTGTAATTTAAGTGATCTCCTTGCATCATGTATGCAGGACGCATAATTTTGTTGTGTAGGCAAATCTCTTCCATTCGATGAGCTGACCAACCTGAAATTCTTGCGATAGCAAAAATAGGAGTATAGAGCTCTTTTGGAAGACCAAGCATCTGATATACAAAGCCTGAATAGAAATCCACGTTTGGTGAAACACCTTTGTACATCTTTCGCTCATCAGCAATGATCTGAGGAGCAAGTTTTTCTACCATAGCGTATAGTGCAAATTCTTTTTCATAGCCTTTTTCTACGGCCAAGTCTTCAACGAATCTTCTAAACACAACAGCACGAGGATCAGAGATAGAATAAACTGCATGACCCATACCATAGATAAGACCAGCATTATCAAAAGCTTCTTTATTCAATAATGCTTTTAAGTATGCAGTAACTTCTTCTTCAGAATCCCAATGTTTTACCTTCTTTTTCATGTCAGCAAACATGTTGACTACTTTGATATTTGCTCCACCGTGTCGAGGTCCCTTTAATGAACCAAGAGCTGCGGAAATAGCAGAGTAGGTATCTGTGCCTGATGAAGAAACAAGGTGAGTGGTAAAGGTTGAGTTGTTACCGCCGCCATGCTCAGCATGAAGGATTAACGCTACATCTAAAAGTTTCGCTTCAAGTGGAGTGAACTTTGAATCATCTCTTAAACAGTGCAAAATATTTTCTGCTGTGGAGTAATCGGTACGAGGTCTATGAATAATCAAAGACTCCTGTTTTGTATAGTAGCGGTATGACTGATAACCATATACTGATAGTAGTGGAAACATTGCAATCAACTGTAGGCATTGACGAAGTACATTTTCCTCTGTGGTATCGTCTGGATTATCATCATAAGCATAAAGTGATAATACACTTCGAGCTAAGGTATTCATCATATCCTTTGAAGAACGTTTCATAATGGTATCTCTAACAAAGTTCTTTGGAAGAGTACGATATCCTGATAGAATTTTACAAAAATCAGTTAGTTCGTCCCGTGTTGGAAGCTTTCCAAATAATAAAAGATAAGATACTTCCTCAAATCCGAAGTGAAACCCTTTGGGTTGTTGTTTGATGATATCCTGAACGTTGTATCCACGATAGTAAAGCTCACCATCGATAGGAACACGCTTTCCATCTACTTCCCTCATGGAATTGATTTCGGAAATATTTGTAATTCCAACTAAAACACCTTTTCCGTTTAAATCACGGAGCCCACGTTTTACGTCGAATTCAGTATAAAGATTTGGATCAATCTTTGATGCTTCTTTTGTATATCCGGCCAATTTTTCGATTTCGGGGGTGATTTTATTAAATGATACACCTGGCATGTAAGCCACCTCCTTTAACTTTTCATCTTTTTCCTTTTTCCTTAAGTATCATCACGATACAAATAGCAATTTTATCATAAATTCAGGTATAACTCAATTATAATAAGAAGAAATCTGATTTC
>JAILMB010000207.1 GCA_024692825.1 Lachnospiraceae bacterium
TATCATTATCACGTTGAGATCCCGGAAGGAATCTCTGCAGTATTTATAAAAGAAAATGGAGATGAAATATCTCTTACACAGGGAAGTTATGATTTTTAAAGCATAATAAATATCCTCTAATGGAATCCGTTGCAAACAAGATCTCAAAATTTGAGATAAGAGTTTGTGACGGATTTTTCATTTATAGGTTTTCTCTTCATAAAATGATACAATAGAAAAAAACTTATTGGAGGGGAGCCTTTGAGTAAAAATGTGACGCTGAGAGACATAGCGAAAAAAACAGGAATAGGACTGGCTACAGTAGGCAGAGCTATGAATGGAAACGGCTATGTTTCTTCTGAAAAAAAAGAAATCATTTTAGCCTGTGCAAAGGAATTAGGATATGAAGCCGCCACTCCAAAGCAACAAACGCAGGTGATCGGGGTAATTCTTCCGGATACCTCTAATTTTTATTATGGAAGCTTCTTGCGACATGTGGAATTGGTGCTGGATAAGTATGGATATCGAACCATGCTTTTTAATACCCTAGGGGCAAAAGGACGGGTGAGTCAGGCGATTGAACTGGCGGAAAATGGATTTTTAAATGGATTGATTGTCAATGCGGATATGACCGCTAAAGAAAAGAAACGACTAGAGCCGCTTCCGGTTGTTAGTTTAGAGAGGTTGTTAGGGGACAAAATACCCATGGTATCCTCTGCTCATAAGGAAGGTGGTCAGATTGCAGCAAAGATTCTTTTAGAAAATCGATGCAATCATGTGGCTATTTTTACTGTCCATCATAAAGTGCCTGTTTATGCGGATATTCGAATCGAGGAGTGCGCCAAAATACTTCGCCATCACAGAGTGGATGTATGGGTGGTGGAACTGGATTCGGATATGGCCACCTATACCTATATCGAAGAACAGATGGAAGAATTTTTGCGAAATCACAGAGAAATAGATGGAATATTCTCTGATGACATTTCTGCTTATTTTGCTGTGAAAATTGCAGTGGAAATGGGAAAAATTATTCCAAGAGATTTTAAAGTGGTTGGATACGATGGAAGTGAGATTACGAAGTTGATTCGTCCAAATTTAACCACCATAGAACAGGACATGTATGAACTGGCAAAGACTTCTGTAGAGGTGTTAAATAGACGGATAATGGGAGAAGAGGTTGAAGAGCAGTATTTAATTCCGGTAAAGGAAATTCGTGCAGGAACAACCCTTTAGAAGAGTGGATATAATCCTAAAGAGAAATGTCTGGGAGGCGAGGTATTAGATGGAAAATTTTTCCTTTGATTTAACAGAAAATCCACCGGAAAATAAAATGAATAATGAGAGTGAAAACGCTATGGATATGCAGGTCTCTCCTATTTGTGTGAAGGATGGAGAAAAGACAGCCTATGTAACTTTTTCTGATGGAAAACGATCAGCCGAAGGAGAAATCCCGAAGTGTGTCATTCTGAAAAGTGAGGGTTTTACGAAAGACGAAATCTACGGATTAGAAGAATACATGGAACAGAATTTAACCATGTTAAAATCCATGGCTGCCAGTGTAAATCCGTTAAAAGCAATGATGAGAGAGGACTGAGAAGTTATAGGACTTCCCCTGGAACAATATGAATATAGAAGAAAAAAACGGGATCAAGTATTTGACCTTTGACTTACTAAAAGATAAAGATGTAAAGTATGGGTTTTCCACTCGAATTGGTGGTGTAAGTTCTGGCGTCTATGAGTCCATGAATCTTGGATTCTCAAGAGGCGATTCAGATGAAAATGTGAAAGAGAATTTTCGTAGAATGGCAGAAGTCCTGGATATGAATTATGAGAGAATGTGTCTGTCAAAACAAACCCATACCACAAATGTTCGCATTATAAAGGAAGAGGATGCAGGAAATGGTATTGTCAGACCTTTGCCTTATGATGATGTTGATGGACTCATTACAAATGTTTCGGATTTGCCTCTCGTAACTTTTTTTGCTGATTGTATTCCCCTTGTAATGTTTGATCCCAAAAAGAGAGTAATAGCTGCAGCACATTCTGGTTGGAGAGGAACTGTAGGAAAAATCGGAAAAGTTACCATTGATAAGATGGTGGAGAACTTTGGATGCGACCCTAAGGATATTTTGTGCTGTGTTGGACCCGGGATTTGTAGAGATTGCTACGAAGTGAGTGGAGATGTGGCAGAGGAAGTGAAGAAAGCCTTTGGAAAAGAATTGGCAGAACAATATTTACTTCGACCATCTGTGTTTCATCCAAGGGACAGAGAAAAGTATATGCTGGATTTATGGAAGGCCTGTGAAGTTGTCTTTTTAGAAGCGGGAATTTCAAAGGAAAATATAGAGGTGACAGACTATTGCACCAGGTGTAATCCAACCCTGTTTTATTCTCATAGAATTATGGGGGCAAATCGTGGAAATCTTGCTTCCTTTATTTCTCTTTAGAGGTCGAAAAATCCGTGGAAGATTTTAAGCTGTAAGGAATAAAAGAATGTAAAAGACTTTATCAGTATAGAAAAACTATTTCGTGAAAGATATCCATCAGTGTGGAACAAAAAGTTTTGTTCCATATATAATTGGAAGATTTGTAAAAGGGCAGACTGCTGGTTTGGGCAGTTTGCTCTTTTTTTAATTTTGTCTTAGGAAATCATTGATTATTGTGGGAAGAGGGATATAAAATGAGTGCAAATGAATGATTTTGAACGAAAAGGAGATTTTCTATGAGCCAGTTAGATATGTATGAAAATATACCCCATGGAGATATGCCTGGAGATAAAATTTGTATAGGTGAGGATCATGTGAAAAAAGCGAAGTTGATTCTTCCAGAGTTGAAAAAAGAAGTAGAACAGTTAAATGCAAAGGGACAAAAAAAGGTTGTTGTTTGCGTGTGCGGAGGATCTGGTGTAGGAAAATCTGAGATTGCATCTTTACTTTCCTATATGATGACTCAGGAAGGAAAGAAAAGCTATGTAATGAGCGGGGATAATTACCCTCATCGTATTCCTTGCGAAAATGATGCAATGAGAGAAAAGACCTACGAAGAAGGTGGCGAGGAAGCATTAAAGGCTTATCTTGGTTCTCAGACAGAAATTGATTTTGAAAAAGTAGAT
>JAILMB010000220.1 GCA_024692825.1 Lachnospiraceae bacterium
AAAATTCACCTGATATTCGGTGTCGGAAATTTTCTTTACCTTACATTCTGTTCCTTTATGAGAATAGCGAATTTTTCCTATATAGGTTTTTGTTTCATCCAAGGTTTCTTCTGAAATCATATTCCACTGGTCAGCAACTAATGAATCTGTAAATACATCTTCATTGTCACCCAGGACTACTTCATTCTTTTCCACAACGATTTTCTTCACAAAAACAGGTTTTCCAAGGGCGATATTTAAGCCTTTTCTTTGACCTATGGTGTAATGGGTAATACCTTTATGACGTCCTACAACCGTTCCGTCTTTCCAGACAAAGTTTCCCTCTGGAGGAAGATTTCCATGGAGTCGTTCTTCTAAAAAGTCAGAATAATCATCGTCAATAAAGCAAATATCCTGACTGTCTTTTTTATCTGCCACTTCCATGCCAAGTTTTTTTGCAATTGAACGAATTTCTTCTTTTTCATAGGCTCCTACCGGCATTAGGGTATGAGAAAGCTGCTCTTGCGATAACTGGCACAACACATAGGTTTGATCCTTTGCCATGGACGCTGCATTTTTTACGGTATATCTACCATTTGGAAGCTTGATAATTCTCGCATAATGTCCTGTAGCGATATAATCTGCCCCAAGCTTTTTTCCACGTTCCATCAAAGCCTGCCACTTAATATTTCGATTACATAAAACGCAAGGATTTGGCGTTCTACCATGTAAGTATTCCTCCACAAACGGATTCATTACCTTACACTCAAATTCTTCATTAAAATGCATAATGTAATGCGGAATCTCAAGTCGATCACAAATCTTTTTTGCATCATTTGCTTCTTCTCCCACTTCTGGTGCTTTTTTTAGCATCTCCATGGTAACTCCAATGACATGATATCCTTGTTCTTTTAATAAATAGGCAGCAACAGAGGAATCCACTCCTCCAGACATTCCTACAACAACTGTTTGATTCATAGTTTATTACTCCAATAATTTGTTTCTGCTATTATATCAGACCCCACCTTTTTTGTACGAGGGATTTTTCTTCTTTATAACATTTAAAATTTCTTACGTATGGTTTCTGGACCATTCTAAAAAAGCGATTGAAATCCCCAGATTCCAACCGCTTTTAACTCATATTCTACTTATCTCATATATTTTTTTTCAAACTCTTCAATTTCAAGTGGACGATCATAGAGGTAACCCTGAATAATATCACAGCCACAGGAAACAATTTTTTCCTTTTCCTCTTCCGTCTCCACACCTTCGCACAATACTTCAAAATTAATCTCTTTAAACGTATCTACAAGGTTTGAAAGAATAGTCATTCCGACCTGGTTTTGAATACTATGTAATACAAATCCACGATCAAATTTGATCACATTTGCAGGAATCTTACCCAAGACATAGAGAGAATTAAATCCACTTCCGAAATCATCCATAGCGATTCGATAGCCCTTGTCTCTTAAGAAGTTCAACTTTTCTACTATCTCATTTAAATTCTCTACCACTGCAGTTTCTGTAAGTTCAAACTCAATCATCTCTTTTGGTACACCGGAAGCAGTAATAAAATTATCCACCATCTCAATGTAACCGGTTTCCAAAAAGTCGATTCGAGATAAATTCACTGAAACAGGAACGATTTTTTTCCCTTCATTCAACCATCTTCTCTGAAGGTCAATCACCTGACAAAGGACTTCAAAATCCAACTGAGAAACAACAGATGCATTCTCTAAAATCGGCACATATAATTCAGGAGAAATTACATTTCCATTTTCATCTTTAAAGCGTGACAAAGCTTCTGCTCCAATAATATCTCCTGTTTTCGCAGAGCATTTTGGTTGCAATAAAACCATAATATCGCCATTTTCAAGTGCTCTTTCAAAATTAGGAATTACACTGGCCTTTGCAAGAGAATCTTCTCTTAAATTTTTCTCATAAAATGCAATGGTATTAGAAAAACTATTATGAATGCTTCGTCTCGCATATCTCGCATTATCCTGAGCTGCTAAAAAATCATCCCCGGGTTGAATGATATACATACCACAATCAAGGTGAATTCTTGCCCTGGGATATTTTTGATTCACATTATCTAAAAAGCGATTCAAAAACAACTCAT
>JAILMB010000223.1 GCA_024692825.1 Lachnospiraceae bacterium
GTACTTGCAAATGAAAGTGGACTTACTACCTATACTGAGGGTGATGAGACATACAATCTTTACTATTCAACCATTCCAGAAGTGAATTGGAAACTTATGATTAAGATGCCTCAGTCCGAGATTAACGCACCTGTTAAGAAATTGATTTCCACCTTAGTTGTAGTAGCAATTATTGCAATTGGATTTATTGCTGTTGTAATCACATTGATTGCCCATAGCTTGTCGAAGTCATTGAATAAGGTAAAAGCATTTGCTATGGATTTGGCAAAGGGTGACTTTACCGTTGATAAGATTGATGCTAAAGGCAAAGATGAAGTTGGATTAATGAGCGGTTCCTTGAATGAAATGTACGAAAGCAACCGTGATGTAATCAGTAGAATTTCATCAGGATCAGCAAATGTAAACGATTCTTCTTTGAAGATGAATCAGGTTGCATCCGAACTTTCTATGAAGTTTGGACATATCCATGACAACATGGGTAAAGTAAATGACGCAATGATGTCTACTGGAGCTGCTACCGAAGAGGTTTCAGCATCTGTTAATGAAGTAAATGAATCAGTTCAGTTCTTAGCTGACGAGACCTCTAAGACTTCAGAAGAAGTTGGAGGCATCTTAAAGAGAGCTGCTGAAGTGGAACAGTCTTCCCGTGAGGCTTATGATCATGCGATTTCCATCGCAAATAAATATGGCGAAGAATTGGAAGAGGCAAATAAACGAGCTGAGATTGTATCAGAGATTGGTGATATGGCAAATTCAATTGCTGATATCGCAGATCAGATTAACCTGCTTTCTTTAAATGCTTCTATTGAAGCAGCTCGAGCTGGAGAGCATGGTCGT
Organism: Lachnospiraceae bacterium; assembly: GCA_024692825.1. Classification (GTDB taxonomy): domain Bacteria; phylum Bacillota; class Clostridia; order Lachnospirales; family Lachnospiraceae; genus JAILEN01. Next base: position 838 of record JAILMB010000223.1, read on the forward strand.
GGATTTGCAGTTGTAGCTTCTGAAATTAACAAATTAGCAACCGATACAGGTGATGCGGTTGAACGTATCAAGATTACCATCGAAGGTGTTCAGGATGCCTTTGCTTCCATGAGTGGTGGCGCAAACCAGTTACTTGATTTCGTTCAGGAAACAGTTGCACCGGATTATGATAAGTTCGTAAACGTCGGTGTTCAGTATGGACAGGATGCTACCGCATTTAAGGATTTGGCAGATCGCATTGGACAGATGGTAGAGACCATTACAGAATCTATGGAACAGGTAAACGCAGCTATTGCAAACATTGCGGAATCTGCACAGGATACAGCAGCAAACTCTGCTGAGATTACAGAGACTGTGGATGAAGTATCTATCATGGTAGATGATGTAGAAGGAATGGCTACGGAACAAAAGGATGTAGCTTCTGATCTTTCAAATATTGTTAGCCAGTTTAAGCTATAAAACAGATTAGGTAGTTTAAAACAGCATAAAATAATAAAAAGAACTCCCGGATTTATAAGTTTATAAACCCGGGAGTTTTTATGTTATTTATGTATTTATTTTATGTTATTTACGTATTTTTATGGCGGATAGATGGTTTGTAAGATAGCTCCAATTGATACTCCAATGGTTTTGGGCTTCAAAGAAGATGACACCAACAAACACATTTATAACGATATTGCATGGAATTTGCCATAGAAGAGGCAATTCAAAAATTGGCCCGCCAAGTTCAAAGTGATAATACACCATCTGTACCAGAAAAATATGGTAGGAAGCTTTTCCTATCTCCACTAAAAGTTGTCCAAGGAAACCTGGTATGGTGGAATGGTAAAATAATCGGAATAAAATCACCACGATGGGGATAATGTAAAAATCCGTAAGGAAGGTGGTTGGACCCCAATAGTTAAACAAATAAAAATCCACACCTTGTCGATTTAGAACTAAATATGTAATCCCAACAGCCAACATACAAACTAAAGTTAAGTAGGATAGGCGGATATTTGGATACATATAAAACCAGCAACCAAATGCAATTAGGAATAAGTATCTTCCAATAAGTAGTCGATAGTCATCTTTTGCCATATCAGAAACTACTACGTAGTATTCAAACAATAACGTGACCAAGGCCATAATCGGAAGAAAGGCTTTTGGAAACTTCTTTGCCAACACATAAATCCATGGGAAGATAACTAGTAACTGAAGCATTAATGGTACATAATAACTTCCCGGGCCATAGGCTCCTTCCAAAAAGATTCTAGGAAGGTTGATGTTTTTTCCTTCCATAGAAAGAATAATGATTTCCACAATACAGATTGGAAGAAAAGGTTCGATGAATCGCCAAAACTTTTTCAGCAGAAGCTGTACATTGTAAAGGGCCTTCATTCCTTTTCGCCCACCTTCCCAGGTACCAATGGTTCTTTCCGAAGACATGGCAAAATTATAACCGCTGATAATCATAAATATGGGAACTGCCATATTTATAAAATAATCGAAAACCGGTATTTGTTTCATAGGCCAATCAATATGGGTAATGATAACCAGCATGACACAAATGGCCTTCATGTAATCTAAAAACTCTATTCTTTTTTTCATAACATTTTTATTTTAAAGCCCAAAAGGAAAAACAGCAATGATGGAAATTATCATATTTTCGTAAAAGTTTTCGTTCCTATTGTTCAAATTTCCAAATTCCTAAAGGTATTTCGAGGCAAATCTTAAGAAAATCTTAAAGATTTCCATAGTTTTTTCTTAAGGATAAGTAGTATAGAATAAATAACGTAATAAATATTTTGCAAAATGTTTGAGGAAAAAACTATGAACAAAATACTAGTTTGCGATGACGAAAAAGATATTGTAAATGCTCTAAAAATCTACCTTACCGGGGAAGGCTATGAGGTAGTAGAGGCCTTTAATGGAAAAGAAGCCTTGGAGGTTTTGAAAAAAGTAGAGATTCATCTTGTGCTTATGGATATTATGATGCC
>JAILMB010000234.1 GCA_024692825.1 Lachnospiraceae bacterium
CTGTGCTGCAAGGTTGTAGATTTCATCTGGTTTTACTTCAGAAATGATTCGATAAATACTGTTTGAATCTGATAAATCTCCATCATGTAAGGTAATAGAGTTTGCAGCGATCAAATGATCGATACGTGCTGTATTTGAAATGGATGCGCGACGGGTAATTCCGTGAACTTCATATCCTTTTTCTAATAAAAATTCAGCCAAATAACTTCCGTCCTGTCCGGTAATACCGGTAATAAGTGCTTTCTTTGCCATAGCATCCTCCATAATTCTAAACATAATCTGCCCTATGGGCACACATACGGATTTATTATATCCTCTTTATAAAAAAATAACAAGGCAAACAACTATTTACTTTTTTTTCAGATTTGCGATAATAATACGAAGAAGAATTGGGAGGAATACTATGGCAGAACAATTAACCAAATCAGATATAAAAAAAATACAGGCTGAGATTGACGACCGTATTCTCGTTCAACGACCAAAGCTTATTGCTGACCTAAAGGAAGCAAGAGCTCAGGGTGACCTTTCAGAAAACTTTGAATACTACGCTGCTAAACGAGCAAAGAATCAAAATGAAAGCAGAATCCGCTATCTTGAAAACATGTTAAAAAACGCCATCGAAGTAGATGATTCTACTACCGACGGCGTTGTAAGCCTAAATGATACCGTTACATTTTTTATTCCCGAAGATGACTTTGAGGAAACCGTTAAAATCGTAACTTCAATTCGCGGCAATTCTCTAAGGGGTAAAATCTCAAATGAATCTCCTGTAGGGAAGGCCCTTCTTGGTCATAAAGTTGGTGATGTATGTACAGTAGAAGTTCCAGGTGGAGATAACTACGACATCAAAATCACAGCTTTAGATCAAACTTCTGACGACGAAGAAGACACCATTCGAAAATTCTAATCGTCACAAAGAGCGCTTAATTTATCCCGTTGTAAAAACATCTCATCTAAGAGGGGGCCATAGTCAGCCTCCTCTTTTGCTCTTGTTTTTTCCGTAATCTCACTGACTGGAGTAAGAAGAGGTGTAAGGGATAGATTTGAAATAATTCCTTTTAATCCATGGGCTGCCTCAAATGCCAGATCCAAATCTCCGGCATCAAGAGCGTCCTTCAACCGATCAAATCCCTTATCCCCGGGAATTTTTTTCACCAGTTTTAAATACAAGTCCTCTTTATTTGCACAACGAGCGATTGCTTCCTGTGTATTTGCTCCATATTCTTGTAATCCTGCTACCGTTAACATAAAGCTCCCCCTCTTATTTTTTAATCAATGTTTCAAATTCTTCTGGTGACACCGGTTTTGAGAAGTAGTATCCCTGGATAATCTGAGCATCTAACTCTTTTAAAATATCCAGCTGTTCCTTCTCCTCAACGCCTTCTGCCACTACCTTTACCTGTAAAAACTTTGCAATATCCATAACAATCTCCAACATTTTTCTACTGCGATCATCTTTATGAATATTACGAATCAAAGACATATCCAACTTCAAGATATCAAAAGGCATTGTCGTTAGCATATTTAAAGAAGAATACCCAGAGCCAAAATCATCCATCTCAATCATAAAGCCGGCATCTTTTAATTCTTGAACTACTGTCACCATTCTATTCGTATCCTCTTCGTAGGCAGATTCAGTAATCTCCAAATGTAAATCCGAAGGATTAATTCGTGCCTCGTTTACAATTCGAATCAGCTTATCTTTAATCTCCGGATCATGAAGATCTATTCGTGAAACATTTACCGATACCGGAATCGTTACTTTAAACTCATCCTGCCACTTTCGCACTCTAATGGCTGACTCTTTCCAAACGAATTCATCTACAAGTTGGATAAGACCATTCTCCTCAAATAACGAAATAAAATCTCCGGGAGAAACCATACCAAGTTCAGGATGAATCCAACGAACTAATGCCTCAGCACTGATTATTTCCGGTGTATCTCCCGTCACATCGTACTTCGACTGGAAGTAGACCTTCAACTGCTTATCTGCAATTGCGTCCTTAATATCATGAATCAAACGTTCTGAATAAACATGTTTTTCTCTTAATTTATCATCAAATACAGCAATCTTCTTGTGATATTTTTCTCTAATACTATTACATGCAGTTTTTGCTCTTTCAAAGCAGGGAACTAATTTCTCCTCGTCCTCTCCTACGAGATAAATACCAATTCGAATACGAACATGATGGGTTTGAAATTTTTGATTTAGTGCTTGTTCTACCTCGTTATACAACTCTTCATAACTGCTTTGTCTTGGCACGTATGCCAAAAAGACATCCGACTCACTTCGTCCGGCAATTCCTCCTAAACGAAGTGCGTACTTTTCTAAGGTGGATCCAATCACCTGTAATACCTTGTCCCCTTCTTCCATTCCATAGATCTCATTAAACAAATGGAAGTGACTGATATTAATTACAACAGCATCTCTTTGTTCCCCTGGATTAAAGCGATCTTGTAGCATTGCATACTCATAAAAGAAGCTCTTTTCATAAAGGCCTGTTAGCTCATCCTTCTCTGTCGATTGGATGATGGATCGGTCTTCAAACAGTGCAATGATTCGTTTTACACGGGCTATGATTTTTTCCGGTACATCATAAGGCTTTTTTATAAAATCTGCTGCCCCTTTACGAAGGCTTTCTATTTCAAGCTGTTCTTCCGATGTTAATACGATAACCGGTATTCCACGAAGGACAACATCCTGTTGCATCCGTTGCATTACCTCAAATCCGTCGATGTTTGGCATCATAAGGTCCAATAACACAAGAGATAACAAAGGACCTTGCTCTTCTATCATAGCCAAAGCTTCCTCTCCATCCGATGCATATAACACCTCATAATGGTCTTCTAATATCCCACCCAGGATTTGCTGATTAATTTCCTCGTCATCAACCACCAATACCGTACGTTTCATTCGATATTGGTATATTATTTCTTCTCCCATTTATAACGCCTTCTTTCTAGTTTCTACATTAACTTCGCTAAAGTTTTCATTAATAGATCCACATCTACAGGTTTTGCCATATGTGTATTCATTCCTGCTTCGATACATTTTTGTGCATCTTCGGCAAAGGCATCTGCAGTTAGGGCAATAATCGGTATCTTCTTTGCATCTTCTCTATCTAATGCCCGTATTGCCTTTGCAGCCTCAAATCCATTCATATTAGGCATACGAAGATCCATTAGAATCACATCAAAATAGCCATCCTTTGATTTTTGGAAGGTATCAAGTGCAATCCTGCCATCCTCTGCCAACTCTACAATTGCTTCTCTCTCTTCTAGCAATGTAGTTATAATCTCTGCATTAATGTATTGATCTTCTGCTAAGAGAACGTTTAACCCCTTCAACTCTATAGTTTTTTCTTCATATATGGTTTTAGTTTGTTCTTCTTTCGAATTTGGTAAATACTTCTTCAATTCGTGATATAGGGTGGATTTAAACAATGGCTTTGGTATAAATCCAGATACTCCAGCCTCTTTTGCACGGTCCTCAATGTCTACCCAGTCATAAGCTGAAATAAGGCTAATTGGAATATCCTCATCTAGTTCTTCAAGTATCTTCTTTGCCGTTTCTATTCCGTCTAATTCATCCATCTTGTAATCAATCAAAACTGCAAAATAGCTTTCTCCACGGTTGTGGGCATCTAAGACTTTCTTTATGGCCTCATATCCACTGGTACACCAATCTCCCTTTACCCCTAAATCTCCTAAGGAGGTAATGGCCGTTGTACATAAATCTTCATTATCATCTACTACCAATACTCGGATTGGCGGAAGCTGCATATCTTTAATACCTACATCTACTTTTTCTAAGTCCAAAATCACATGGAAGGTAGATCCTTTTCCTAATTCTGATTCCACCTCTATGGTTCCACCCATAGCATCTACAATGTATTTTGTAATGGCCATTCCAAGTCCCGTTCCCTGTATCTTTTGAACACGTTTATTGTCTTCTCGTTCAAAGGCATCAAAGATTTTGTCCTTGAACTCATCCGACATTCCTATTCCCGTATCCTTTACATAAATATGAGTCTTTACAAAGTTTTCTCCCTTTTGGGACGGTTCCTGATTTAATGTAACTGTTATCATTCCGCCATCAGGGGTAAACTTCATAGCATTGCTTAAGAAATTCAAAAGCACCTGATTAATACGGATACCATCTAAATACACTTCTTCCGCTAAAATATTACTGATAAAAATATCAAAATGCTGGTGCTTTGACTTTAATTGAGGACGAATAATATCACATATGGTCTCCATGGTTTCCCGAAGGGAAAGGGCTTCCATGTTCATAACCAGCTTCCCGCTTTCGATCTTTGACATATCTAATACATCATTTATAAGTCCCAGTAATTGTTTTCCGGATAGATTAATTTTTCTAAGGCAGTCATCCACCTTTTCAGGGTCATTTATATGATCCTTGGCAATGGCTGTCATTCCTACAATAGCGTTCATCGGTGTACGTATATCATGACTCATATTGGATAGGAAATCGCTTTTCGCCTTGTTGGCATATTCCGCATCTTCTCTCGCCTTAATGGCCTCTTCTTGCGAAACTTCCGCTTCCATCATGGCGTCTTCTGCCTTGAATTTTGCATCTTCCAGAATAAGCATCTGCTTATGAGTCATCCACGCGTATAGTAAAAATACCAGGAAAATACCAACGGCAATTACTGTCAATGCCACGATCATGCCGCTACTTCGCGCCTCACCCATTTCAGAAATGGTAGCATCCAAAACTCCATATGGCATTACTGTTACTAAGTACCAGTTACTGTCTGTAAGAGTTGTTGCATAAACGCTTCGACTTTCATTAATTCCTGCCTCAGGTTCTTCATAGTGGGTATTCATAAAAAAGTCTTCGTCTTTTGCAATGGCGCTTTTTAACTTTTCCACGCACTCTTCAGCAGTTCCATCAATAGGATTCGAGTACTTTAATACTTTTTCAAAATAGTTTTCTTCACTGGCATCTTTATTCAATACCACATACGAGCCATCTTCTCTAATAATATGGAAATATACTAAAGAATCCTCATCCGAAAAATTCATCATTTGCAGGAATCGATCCAAAGGTCTCGACCAAATGATTCCAACACTCTCATTTCCGTTTTCCATTGGAATAGAATAAGGTTCACAGTACAGCACCAGTTTGATTTCCGAGTTTTCTCCTGTAGCCACTGCTTTATTTCCATTTATTAAACTATCTAACACAAAATCTTTCGAATTAAATACAGTCAGTTTCTTTCCCTCAAGCACTTGCATATTTCCTTCTGTATCCACCAGAATGCAGCTGGGAACTTCTTGAAAAGATGCTCTTTTTTCGATTGCAGCATAAAGCTCCTCTGTTGTCTCAAAAGATTCATTTTCTACGTCATTGAGAATATAATCAATTTGCTGGAACCGCACAGATTTAATGGCATTGAAACGGTTTGCTTCTTCATCCGCAATTCCATGGAGGTATACAGATGCAATTTCACGTACATCCTCCTCTGTTTCATTATCCATATAGTGATTTAAACCTAGAAATGTAATAATAGAAAGGGCGAAAATAAACAATAATCCCCCAATTATTAGCGAAAAACTCCTCTTTCTCATATCCCGTCCCCCACGGTGCATATGTAAGTCTGTATATATAAGTGTCTATTCTTAATTTTATCTGTTTTTGTGCGAAATATCAATTAATCCTGCAAAATTATCCCAAAACTCACAAGTGCAAGAGATATTATTACGACAATAGGACTTGAGGCTGTTTGTTCTGCTAAAAATATTGCTGAAAATACCACTCCAAACACCGGTGTTAAAAATCCAAATATTGTTACTTTTGATACCTCATTGTATTTTAACAACTGGCCCCATAGAGAATAGGCAACTGCGGAAATTCCCGCCAGAAGCATCACAATCCCCATTCCACTAGATGTGAAAAGTGTCTTTGCCATTACAAGCATCTCTTCTTCCTTTACACCTGCGTTTATATTCCAAATAAGCCCTGTCAAAAAAAGTAGAACCCCTCCCAACATAAACTGATATGCACTTAATACAAAAGGCTCCTCATACTTTGAAAATCTCTTGATACAAACTGATGAAAAGGCATAAGCAACCGTTGATAAAAAAATCGCCCCTTCTCCTGCTATGGTAAAATCAAAGGCAACTCCACTTCCCGATAAATTTACCAATACCACCCCTACAAATCCAATGATACAACCAATTATCTTTTTCCCAGTAAGTTGTTCCTGCCGAAAAAGCAATGCCGCAATTAGAAGAGCAACAAATACATTCATGGCCTCAATAATGGATGCTTTGACCCCTGTGGTATGAGCCAGTCCTACGTAAAAGAAAAAATACTGTAAGTAGGTTTGCAAAATTGCCAATATTAATATATAGGGAAAAGATCCTTTTTTCGGTACAAGGGGTTTTCGAAAACTAATACTTCCTATTACCCACGCCAGACATCCCGCTAAAAAGAAGCGGATACCCGCAAACATAATCTGACTTCCTGTAGCCTGGCTAGAAATGTGGAAGACCTGATAGCCTATTTTTATTCCCGGAAATGCACCTCCCCATAAGGCTGTACACAATATTGCTACAATAAACACCATCCATGATTTTTCTAAAATTGATTTTTTCATCTTTATCTCCATAAAAATAGGGCCGATTCCTCGGCCCCATTCCACTTATTTTGTTTTCTTTCTCTGTTCGTATACAAGCTGAAGCATGTCTGCCTCATACTTTGTATCTGATAATTTGGAAATCTCGCCCAAAATACGCTTTTCTTCGCCTTGCAAGCGGTTAATTTCCTCTTCTAATTTTTTCTTCTCCATCTGGACTTTTTGAAGTTGAAGCTTTAAATCTTCAATCATCTCTTTATTTGTAAGGTTTCTTGAATAATCCATAATCCTAACCCCCGTAAAATTATAGATATATTATACCACGAATGTACGAGGAAAATACAAGTTTATTTGTATTTGACGACGCTACAACATCACAGGCTTAAAGAGTCTGTTATACCACCCCAAAATATTTATTTTTCTCTTTTTGGCAACAATGTAAGAGTGAACAAATATGGCATGGCATACATAGAAGGAATAATATATCGATAGTTTCCGTTATCCGGCGATGTTAAACATATGAAAAAGGTAATTACCGGTAATAAAAGTGCAATATTAAATTCACCTCTTCCTCTCATACGATTCAGAAGTAACATGAATATTAGCAGCCACGGTATTAATCCTATAGTGGCAAAAACACTCAATATCGGCATTTTTTCATATGCCAGAACCAATTGATTTACAATATATCGATCTTCTAAGGTTTCTTCATCGTTATAAATCATCAAATATTCATAATCTTTATATTTCTTCGGATGATTCTGTAAATACTGATTCCACTGATAGTAGACTAGGGATGAGATTTTATCTACATCATAGTATTCATAAGTATTGGCAAAGGTTGCTTCAAAATACACTTCCGGATGTCTCTGAAACATCTTCCACCAAACCTTCAAATAGGCCTTTAAATCCTCCGTTGTCGCTTCCTGATTGTAATGCTTTTTCAAGGGATCTGAAAGCTTTGCTTCATAGGTCTTCGTCCAGTATTTATATGGAATAATCTGATTGAGAATTTCTTTTTCTTCCTCTGTTATATCATCTGGATATTCCGTTAGATACCGAGCCGTCTGCTGTAGCGGTACGCTTAATCCCTCTTGAACGCCGCCGGGAGCGACATTCATTGCAGGTAAGAAAATCTGTAAATATACGAAGTGGAATAGAATCACCGGTAAAAAAATTGAAATAAGAATTTCCTTCCATGCTTTACAATACATTATTAAATATACCACTCCAATGGCGCTAAGAAGGTAAATTCCATACACTTTTGTCAACATCATAAGGCTTCCAACCACAAACATCATGATTGCGAACCACCATTTTCTTAAGATGACTCCTCCAGTTCGGGCAACTTCATTCATCATTAGAACAAAGATCAGACAAAATGCGCCATAAATCGTATCCTTTACCATACAAATAGAATATAAAGGGAAGACCGGAACAATCATTATGGTTAAGAGCAAAGCCAACCATCGACGATAGCTAACCCCAACATGTCGTAAGTACTGGATTCCAGATGCAAAAACGATGGACAAAAACGCCATGTGCAAAATGGTATAAATGGCTACGCCAAGCTGAATGTCCCCTCAATTTAATCCAAGTTTAATAAACCACCCGAACA
>JAILMB010000236.1 GCA_024692825.1 Lachnospiraceae bacterium
TTTGTTTAAACTCCATTGGGGCTCTATTAATAAGGCTCTTGGCCCATCCCCTGTCATTCGATGTAGGACTGTGGAGGAGGGAAGAATGCCTTCGCATTCTACAATAAAATCCGAGTATTCTTCTAATGACATGACCGGGAAGGGACAGGATTGATACTCTCGTCCAATGTCAGTATTCTTTAGAATCTGCAGATTTTGTATTTTGATTCCTGCTAAAGTAGGAGAAAGGTTGGATAAATATGAAATCGTCTCAAGCATATCTTCTTTTGTTTCTCCAGGTAATCCAATAATTACATGGACTATAACAGGAATATGAAGCTCGCTTAGGTTGTGGTAGGCTTCTTCAAATACGGATAAATCATAGCCTCTTCGAATACGTTTTGCAGTTGATTCGTGAATGGTTTGAAGTCCAAGTTCCACCCAGACAGGTTTAATTTGTTGTAATTCGAAAAGCATTTGCAACATGTTATTGTCTAAACAGTCAGGCCTTGTGCCAATGGATAAGGCAACAATATCATCTGGTGCTAAAGCATCTAGATAGAGCTCTTTTAAGCGATTTGGGTCTCCGTAGGTGTTAGTATAAGACTGAAAATAGGCAATGAATTTTTTTGCCTTTGTTTTACCGTCAATGCGTTTTTTTGCCTCTTTTAACTGTTCTGGTATGGGACGAAAGGCAGCTGCAAACTCACCAGAACCGCCTTCTGAACAAAAGGAACAGCCTCTTGTGTCTAATTTTCCATCCCGGTTGGGACAACTACATCCGGAGGAGAGGGAAAGTCGGTATACTTTTTCACCAAATTCTTGTTTTAAGTAATCGGAAAGATCTTGCATGACAGCTCCTTTGGTTTTCGTTTTCCTTCGTAGATAATATCATAAAAATCCCCAGGAAGGAATTTTACTTTGAATTTACGATTCATCTTTATGCTATAGGAAATACCAGAAGAAAGAAGGTTATATATATGAAAAAAGTATGTGTCATTACAGGTGGCGGTAGCGGAATGGGCTTAGCCGCTGCGAAATATATGTCAAAGGATAAAATCATTATTGTATCCGGAAGAACGCTTTCAAAGTTGGAGGGGGCAGTAAATGAATTGAAAGCAGCCGGGTTTGAGGCATATGCTCATACCTGCGATACTTCAGATCAGGAGTCTGTAAAAGAGTTGGCTGAGTATGCTGCATCCATGGGAGAAATTACAAATGTAATTAACGCTGCCGGTCTTTCACCTGCAATGGCAGACCCAGAAAAGCTTCTTCGAGTAAATGCATTAGGAACTGTCTATGTAAATAAAGAGTTTTCTGCAAGAATGAACAAGGGCAGTGTGATTGTGGATGTGTCTTCAAATTCTGCCTATGCACTTCCGAAATTCATGATTAATAAAAAGACCTATGCCTTAGCAGAAACAAATGAAGAGTTATTCTTGAAAAAGATTTTGAAACTCTGTAAGTTACCAAAAGATGAATACAACAAATCGGGATTTGCATACGCATTATCCAAAAACTTTGTTGTATGGTATGCACAGCACTGCGCATTTGGATACGGCTTAAAAGGAATTCGTGTTTGTAGTTTAAGTCCTGGTCTTATTTCTACGGACATGGGAAATAAAGAAGCTGGTGCGGGAGGAGATATGTTGAAATATACTGCAGAACAGCGCATGGGTACTCCAGAAGAACTTGGATATGCCATTGCAACCGTAGCAGATGAGCGAAATGGATACTTGGCAGGAGTAGATATTTTAGTAGACGGAGGGGCTACTAACGGAAAAAATTTCTTTCAATCTTAATCTAAAATAGCCACTATATACCCGTTTTTGATATTCCATCAAAGTGTAGTTAATTTTGATATAGAATATCTAAAACGGGTATTTTTGCCTTTAGTCCTTCATGATAATCTTGATTCAAGAATTAAGGAAAAGGAGGTTTTTATGGGGGAAATAAAAACGAAAAAAGGCTTGTTGGAGGGTGCGTTTCGATCTAGTTTTTGGAACACGAAAGCAAAATCCGATGATGTTTCAAAAAGCGAACGAATTCTAGGTTATTTAGTAGGTCCTTTCGGTGTAATGCTGTTACAGTCTATTGTAAATAGTTACTTTAACCAGTACTTGACAGATGTTCTTGGGTTTACAGCAGAGAAGGGACTTTGGATTGCAGGATTCATGGTTGCATTCCCATTATTTTCAAAATTGTTGGATGCAATTACAAATGTTTTTATGGCAAAGCTCTTGGATAGAACTAGCTGTAAACAGGGAAAACTACGTCCTTGGTTTATCCTATCCTTGCCAATTATTGTTGTCAGTATTATCATGATGTTTGCGGTTCCTGAAATGGGAGCCAACGTACAGGCAATATGGATTGTTGTTTCATACAACCTGTTTTATTCTGTAGGTTATACCATGTGGTATATGGCATATGAAATGTCGGCTGCATTATCTACAAGAAATGTAAAACAGCGTTCTGGAAACTCTATGGCCGGACAAATCACAAAGAACATCGGTACAGGTATTATTTCCATTACCTTCCCTATGATTCTTACAGCAGTTTGTGGTGCAGTTGGAGGAGATAATAAGCAAGGTTACTTATTATGTATGGCAATCATTTGTTGTATTGCAGTTCCTCTTACCTTCCTTCAGTACTTCTTTACTAGAGAACGTATTACGGAAGAAAGAAGAAACAGTGGTGTAGAAAACGAAGAAGAAAAGAAAATTGAAGAAGCTCCCTTTGGCACTCAGATTAAGGCATGTCTAAAAGATAAGTATTGGTTAATGTTTATTTTAATGATCCTGGTTTATCAGGTGTTAAACGCCCTAAAGAGTGTATCTCAGGTTTATTATGCCGGCTGGGTTGTGGCAGGGAATGCCTATGGTGAATATGATGTCATTCAGGCAAAGTTCACTATGACCGCTATGGCACCGGTAGGACCAATGTTATTTGTTATCCTTCCTTTGATTAAAAAGTTTGGACGTACAAAGATGATAATCGTTGGAAGTATCGTAGCATTAGCCGGTGGTTTGGCAGCCTGGTTAAATCCGGGACACGCACTTCCGGTATATTTGGGAACAGCTCTTTCCGGTGTAGGTGCTATGGCTTATGTTTATACAATGATGAGCTTTACAGGAGATGCAATCGACCACGTAGAGTATTCTCAACGAGTTCGTGTAGAGGGTGTAACGGCTGCTTTGGTTGGATTTATGCACTCCCTGGCAAATGGCCTGGGACAGGGATTATTTAACCTAGGTCTTATGATGTTTGGATATCAGACACCGGAAAAGATTGGTGAAAATGCAGAAGGTATTGCGCTTTATGCAGACCAGACAAAGGGTGCTACTAATTGGATTAACTTCTCCTATCAGGGAGCAATTACCTTAACAGCAGTGTTATTCCTAGTACTTTTCTTACTCTTCTTTGATATTGAAAAAGTAATGCCTAAGGTAACAGAAACTTTAAAGCAAAGAAAGGCTGAATCCTTAGGAGAATAAAGAAAAGGATAGCGAAAAGATGAGTGTTGCTCTAATTTTTCAACGAATGTTAATGTTACTGGCCATGATGGGGCTAGGATATATTGGATATAAGGTTAAGTGGATTGATGATTATAGCTACTCAAAACTTTCCGCTGTTGTTGTAAATATTTTTAATCCTGCATTGGTGATTAACGGTGCACTTACTGCTACGGCAGTAGGTGGCACCGATTTTTCAGTTGTAAAGGAAAATATGGTCTTCATTGGAATATATTTTTCCATTAGTATTTTGATTAGTATTCCCATAGCAAGGATACTGGCAAAAAATGATCAGCAAAAAATAGCCTTACAGCTAATGACGATCTTTTCTAATGTAGGGTTTATGGGAATCCCTGTAATATCCGGCATCTATGGAAAGGAAGCCATTATCTATGTGACATTTTACATTTTAGGATATAATCTGCTTCTCTATACCTTAGGAACATCCATTGCGCAAAAGAGTTTACCGAAAGAACAGCGTAAGAGCAGTTTGTCTAGTCTTTTGAATGTAGGTACGATTTGTGCTGTAGTATCCATGTTTATTTTCTTTTTTGGAATAAAAGCCGGGGAGACGGTAGGAACATTTTTTGATTACGTAGGAAATGCCACCATACCTCTTTCTATGATGGTCATAGGTGCATCAGTAGCAAAAATGCCTATTCGTGAGATTTTTAAGGGAATTCGCGTCTATGTATTTTCCTTCATAAAATTGCTTCTCATTCCTATTACAATGAGTTTTTTGTTCCGCCCTTTTGCTAAAAATGACATGATCTTTGGAATCTTTATTCTCATGTTTTCTATGCCAGTGGGAAGTATTATTACCATGTTAATTGAAGAGTATGGTGGAGATGAAAGTTACAGTAGTCGAAGCATTATTATTACGACATTACTTTCCATTGTAACCATTCCGATTGTAGTGATGTTTTTATAAAATAACGCCTCACCCGTTTTATGATATGTATCCCTGATTCCGGGTTCATATCGTTATTGGATGAGGCGTTTTTTATTTTCTGTGAGTTTCTCTGAAGTAGGCAGGAGACTCTCCCGTCTCTTCTTTAAACACTTTAGAAAAGAAGTTTCGATTTCCAAAATGCAGTTGAGATGAGATTTCCTGAATGTCCATATCGGTTGCGGTAAGTAAAAAAGACGCCTGTTCGATGCGGATTTTTTTTATGTAGGAATTCACGCTCATATTTACTTCTGATTTAAACTTTTTGGATAAATAGTATTTGCTGTAGCCGATCTTATCAGACAGATATTCAATGCTTAAAGGTTCGTCCGGATGAAGTTCAATATAACTTATGCAACTGTGTATCTCTCTTGAATAGTGACTTTTGTCCTTTTCCATATGAACACGATGAATTAAGTCTTCAAATAACCGGTTGGTAATGGATAGAATTTCTACAACTGTTTTCGCAGAACGTAAATTTTTGATGTACATATTTCCAGTGGTATAGGCACTATCTGGAGTGAGACCTCCGTCAATGGCCGCCCGAATACAAAGACCACAGAAAATGACAGCGTATTGAGTTGCCATTTGTACATCGTTGGAACCAATGCTTTTAAACTGGTTTAATATAGATGAAGCTGACATGGTTTTATTCTTAAAGTGAATGTTCCCCTGCCGAACTAAATCCAACATTCCATTTTCCATGTCATAATAATTGGCATAGGAAAAATCAATGGCGTTTTTGGAAGAATTCATATCATCCGATGATTTATCAAAGTCCAGAATCGTAATATTGGAAGGTTTTAGATACTCCTTGTGGACACAGTAATGCAGCATTAAGGTGTCCTTTATAACTTCTGTAGCAGGAAGGATAGGGAGTTCTTGCAAATACTTCACCAGGTAAGGTTTCCATTTTTCTTTGATGTTTCGATTTACACGAATGGCTTCCATATCTTCCTCTGTAATAGGAGCTGTCATAACAGGGCCAATGGTATAAAAACTTTGTAGTTGGTCTAATTCATCTTTTAAAAAGACGATACTCCACATCAAACCATAGTCACCAATAATCATTAAGGGAGTTTGATTGTTTTCTCCAAAGGCAACTGCATCTTCAATATGCTTGGAATTTCGAAGCATAGTGTCATATACGGTGCCAGTGGTGTTTGAAAACATAAGACTACCTGAGCCATTGTATTTACTAATAACGATTTTACCGTTGCAGTGTAACAAGTCGGAAAAGAATAGTACGGTATCATCAATGGTTGCTACATCAGGATGAAACTCGAAAGGTTCTGATGACATATTCATGGGATTACCTCCGTTAAATTAATCTACATAATTCCACTCAGATGGATCACTCCAGCCACGTTTTCCCAGGAATTTTTCCAATGGAATTTTAGCGATTTCCTCTTTTGATAAGGTTGAATTTGTAAGCTTTGCAAATCCGCTGGTGGTTTCTGTGGAAGCAAAGCGATCCGCTTCTGTTAAGCGGTTGATCATTGGTTCATCGGCTAAATAGCGTCTTGCATTTTCCCTGATAATATCAATGGTTCTACGTGAACGATTAGGAACCTGAGGAGTGGAATGGGGGGTAATGTAAACATTGTCCATTCTCCACAATGGATGGTCAGAAGGAAGGGGCTCTTCTTCGCAGACATCTAACCCGGCACCACCAATTTCGCCATCCTGTAATGCCTTTACTAAAGCTGGAGTATCAATTAAGCCACCACGGGACATGTTTACAATAAAACTGTCTTTTTTCATTTTTGAAAAAGCATCCGTTGAAAACATGTGATAGGTTTCGTCATTTAATACTACTGTTAAAATAATAAAATCACATACAGCTAACATTTCATCTATAGTGTCTCCGTCATTCCCACAGTATTTACGTTTCAAAAAATCATAGCCTTTAATAGGAAATTTATCAAAAGCGTAAATATCCATGTCAAAGGAATGCAAACGATCCGCTACCATTTTTCCATTGTTGCCCATTCCAATGATGCCTACTTTTCTGCCATACAAGCCCTTCCAGCTGGTAGAACCTTCCACACCCCATTGCCCCTTTGATTGCGCAGCAAGAAGTTCCTTGGTGTGATAGCAGGATTGCATCATAAAGTAAATACAGTGTTCTGCTAATACCGGCGCGCTTCGACCAGCGGCTCCGGTAACAATAAGATCCGTAGCAAAAACTTCATCTCTGGCAGAACCATTTAATCCGGCGTGGTCGCAGGCAATCCATTTTAAGGTTTTACTATGTAACATGCAGTCATCCACATCCCCCAAGATAATAGCAACGTCAGCATCTTCTAATTCTTTTGTTACTTTTTCTTTGTCGTAAAAATCCACATATACAAATTCTGAATTCGGGAAAACATTCCGCAGTGCATGATAGTTTTCTCTGTCATACCAAACAGTGGATACCACTTTTTTTATCTCTTTCATTTCCTTCTCCTTTCAAGAGTTGAATTTATCTTCATTATAGTAAAGGAGGGAAAAACTGTTATATCTAAAATAGATGCGATATGTCTATTTTAACAAAAAGTGAAATAGAAATAAATCTGAGTATAGAAAACTAAAAATAGACATACCACAAAATAGCAGGATTTTTATAATGAGAATTAACTTAATAATTTTCCGAAAGGTGAAAAGGAGAAGACTATGTCAGAAGAAATGTGGTGGGAGAGTCACCCTTGGAGAATGGTGCAGACAAATCTTCGGGAAATTGATATGGAGAACATAAATGCAGAAGACTTTGCAAAGAGCTTAGAGGATTACCATGCAACAGTGGTGACTTTAAATGCGGCAGGGATTATTGCGGATTATGAAACAAAACTTCCTTATCAAAAGACCTGTGAATATCTGCACGGAGATTCTTTAAAAGAAATTCTTGATGCTTGTCACAAGAGAAATATTCGAGTGATTGCAAGATGTGATTTTACAAAGCTTCCAAAGGAGGCGATAGAGAAACATCCGGATTGGGCTTACCGGGATAAAAACGGGGAAATGCTTGAATACAACGGGTTTGTACAGACCTGTATAAATGGAGCATATCAACAGGAAAAGGTAAATGAAGTTTTAGAAGAAGTCTTTACAAACTTTGATTTTGATGGACTCTTTTGCAACATGAGTGGTGTGGTAGTAATGGATTACGATTTAAACATTCATGAACCATGTCATTGTGAAAACTGCAAGAAGATGTTCAAAAATTCCATGGGAATGGACATTCCGGATTCCTTTGGAAAAAGAGATGCTGTATTTGGGGCGTATATGGGATTTATTAATGGATGCGCCAAGAAGCAAAAACAAAAGATGTATGAGGCAGTGAAAAAAATTCGTCCTGATATTGCGGTGAATGGATTCGATTATTTTAGAACCGAGTGTAATCAGGATATCAATCACCTTCCCTGGGTATACGATGCATCTGCAAATACAAGAAGATTAACTGGTCGAAATCGCAGTAAGGTGGTAGATGATGCTTCCGCTGTTTATATGGGATTTCAGTATCGACATACAGGAATATCAACAGGACTTTTGGAACTTCGTCAGTGGCAAAATCTTGTACATGGAGGACGACTTTCTGTATACACCATTGGAACGCTACAAAATAAGAAGGATCCATCTTCTGTTTTGGCATCTAAAAATGTATATCAGTTTTTTGCAGAAAATGAGAAACATTTTGTGAATCACAAGTCTGCGGCAAAGGTACTTCTTCTTGCAAAACCATTGATGGGGAGAAATGATCCGGAACAGGATGGGTTAACGGAGTTGTTAAGTCAATGTCACATTCCATTTGACGAAATGAGATTGCCGGATTTTACCATAGAAGTGTTAAAAGAATACGAAGTGGTAGTAATGGCAGATGTGGACATCCTTCCAGAGAATACAGCAAAGGCACTGGATTCCTTTGTAGAAGAAGGCGGAAAACTGTTTGCAACTGGAAAAACTGCTTGCCTGGACCGAAGAAAACAACCATTAGAAACACCGCAGCTAGCGTGTCTTCCTATGGAAAGAATTGAAAAAGTAGAGAAGGTAAAATCCTCTATTCTAGAAATAGGAAAAGAAGATGAGAAAGTATTTTTGAATTGTGCAAAGAAACAGATTGGAACTATCGTTCCCTGGAATAGCTTTGTAGTAGCAAAGATGAAACAGGATGCGAAAGGATATTTAAAGCTTATTCCTGAACAACCATTTGGACCTCCGGAAATCTGCTATGAAACAGAACAATCAGATTTGTGTGGAGTAATGGAGATTTCTTATGGAAAAGGAAAAAGCGTTGTGGCTCCTTTTGAACTGGGAAGCTTTTACTATGAATATGGATATGAGAATTCCTTCCTGTTCTTCAAAGATGTTATGGAAGGTTTGCTAGGACAAAAAGATATGGCAAAAACTTCTCCTATGGTGGAAGTTTCAGTAACAGAGAACAAAGAGGAGTGGATCATTCATTTGATTAATTTGTCAGGATGCTTTGGAAAGAATTATCATGAACCAATTCAAATGAGATCCATCGGGGTTTCGTTTGGCGAAAGTGGAACTGATATGGAAACCTTAAATGGTGGAACCCTCACAAAAACAGAAGGTGGAGTGACATTAGATGTCTTAAACACTTATGAAGGAATTGTAATTAAAAAATAAAAGAAGAAAAGAGGTATAATTATGAAAATTGGATTTATTGGTCTTGGAATTATGGGAAAGCCTATGGTAAAGAATATTATCAAAGGTGGTTATACAGATGTACTTGTCAATGGCAGACACCAGGATGTTTTAGATGAACTTGCTTCTTGCGGTGCAATCTCAGCTTCTTATGAAGAGATCGGAAAAAACTGTGATGTGGTGATGACAATGCTTCCAAATTCTCCTCAGGTAGAAGAGGTTATGCTTGGAGAAAATGGGGTGGCTTCGTTTATGAAAGAAGGCTCGGTTTTCATTGATATGAGTTCCATTAATCCGGTAGTCAGTAAAACTATTGCAGAAGAATTAGCAAAGAAAAATATTTCTATGTTAGATGCTCCTGTTTCAGGTGGAGAACCAAAAGCCATTGATGGAACTCTCAGTTTCATGGTTGGTGGTAGTGAAAAATTAGTAGAGGAGTTTACTCCGCTATTATCTACCATGGGTTCTTCTGTAGTTCGTTGTGGAGAAGTTGGTGCAGGAAATACAACCAAGCTTGCAAATCAGATTATAGTAGCTTGTAATATTCAGGCTCTTTCAGAAGCACTTACTTTGGCAAAGAAGGCTGGTGTGGATCCAAACCTTGTATTTGCAGCTATTCGTGGAGGACTTGCAGGTTCTACGGTTATGGACGCAAAGGCTCCTATGATGTTAAGTGGAAATGACAAACCGGGATTTAAGATTGATTTACATATCAAAGACTTGAACAATGCCATCAATTGTGCTCATACCGTAGGATCACCTGTACCTATGACAGCAGAAGTTATGGAAATCATGCAGTGGCTACACGAGCATGATGGAGGAAATAAAGACCACAGTGCCATTGCTCAGTACTATGAATTCCTTACAGGAGAAAAATTGGGAGAATAAATGAATCAAAAATTACGTGAAGATGCAAATCGTATAATTGAAGATGCTATTTTTGCAGTAAAACCGGAGGAAGCAGTAAAGCGTGCGCTAAAGGACGTGACTTTATCTGGAAATGTATATCTGGTTTCTGTGGGAAAAGCCGCCTATACCATGGCAGAGGCAGCTTCGCAGATTGTGGAATATAAAAAAGGCGTGGTGGTAACAAAATATCATCACGTCTTTGGAAAAATTCCAAGGGTAGAGTGTTTTGAAGCAGCTCATCCAACTCCGGATGAAGCGGGGGTGCTTGCAACGCAACAGGTGCTTCAGATGGTTTCTCACCTAAAGAAAGAGGATACAGTTTTATTTTTGCTTTCCGGTGGAGGTAGTGCCTTATTTGAAGATCCAATCATTCCTTTAGAAGAACTTCAAGACATTACCAATCAACTTTTGGCAAAGGGAGCAGACATTACTGAGATGAACGCCATTCGAAAACGTCTTTCGAAGGTAAAAGGAGGAAAGTTTGCCAAGGCAATTGCTCCGGCAAAGGTGTACTCTGTTATTTTGTCTGATGTACTAGGAGACCCGGTAGATATGATTGCATCTGGGCCAACAGCAGTGGATGCATCTACTTGTGAAGAGGTCGAAAAAATAATAGAAACCTATGATTTAAAACTTTCAGATGTTGCAAAAAAAGCA
>JAILMB010000241.1 GCA_024692825.1 Lachnospiraceae bacterium
GACAAAGAGCTGCCAGCTCCTTCTGCGTAAGGTTCTGGGATGTACGTGCATCAACGATGGCTCTTATGACATCCATCTCAGGCTGTATAGATTCATATTCCTTACGAAATTCTTCATCTTTAAGCTGCTCTGAAAGCATATCGTTTAATGTTTTCATGATCATCCCATCCTTTCTATATAATCAGCTCTTCTCTCCTTTGCCAGTTTTATCTCTTCTGGCGGAGTCTTTTGTGTTTTCTTCACAAATCCATTAGTCAGTATTATTTTACCCTCATAATAGAAGAAATATAACACTCTGGTTATATTGTTCCCGACTTTACACCTCAATTCGAATATTCCGTCATCAAGATGCTTACTATAAGGTTCTCTCAATGTATTTCCCTTTTCTTGAAGTATGGATAACAAGCCATACATTTTCGCTTTCATCTTTACATCAAGACCATTGATAAAGTCCTCTACAGGAGATTCTCCATCTTCCTTTTCATATACTATTACTGTGAACTCCGTCATATTACTCCTCTGATATTAGTATATGGTATATATGCCATATTGTCAATGATACATTATTTCATCTATACCTATTCATTCTCTTTTGGATTGCCATATTGAAGCCTCTTATTTATTAGTTTTTAAAAGGTGCAGCTTGGGTGCAAATATTATTGCTAACATTAGCAAAAGCCTTTGTTTTATTAGATTTCTAGATATCGGTTGGTAGAGTGCCTTGGCAGATGAATAGTATTTTTATCATAGTCTTAAATTCCTTTATAAATGCTGTGTTTACGGGCTTTCCCGATGTTTTTATGTAAAGTTTGAATCTTGATCACATGGCATATATTGGCATAATTTTGCGTATTTTTGTAAGCAAAAGGTATAAAAATCGGTATAAAAAATAGGATTTGTTTATATTACTTCTTTTCATACTTTTTCACGATAACCAAACTATAAACAACCATAATTGCAATAGTTTCAGCCATTACACCCAAAATCGAAAACAAAATAAATGGTGTATTTTGCCCTCCTAACAGCGGAATACCTAACACAATAAAAATAATTCCATAGATTACAAACAATAATCCAGTCGCACGATTATATCCTTTCACATCTTTTACTTTTATTGTTTCGATATTAGCCCAGAATCCAACTGGCTTCTTAGAAAACATATCTTTAATTCCAATACCAATTATAAACACTCCACAGAGTGCCCAAATAATAAATCCTTCCATATGATTCTCCATACAAATATTCTGATATATACTTAACACCTTTAAAATAAAAATCTTAATATCATTATATCAAATAAATCCTGACTTCTATATTGTCTCTCACTTATTTCGTTATCACGATTTGATTCCATCCCGATACTCACTTGGTGTAGTTTTTGCATATTTTTTAAAAACACGAACAAAGTGAGCATGCGACGAAAATCCTAGATAGTTCCCTATAGTTGCAATTGATTTATCCGAATAACGCAGAAGTCGTTCAATATGACAACTAGATAAATTACTACTCCCCACATTTCCCACATTCGCTACAGCCATTACAAATCAACTTCATCCCACAACTATGGCATTTTTCCTTAAAAAACTTTTGATAACTCTCTCCAAAAATTTCATATCCCCATTCATCATAAAGCTTAAACTCCATAGGTTTCCCTATATAGCTTAATCCAGATAAATGGGCTTGTTCACTTTGTGTCTGCTGCCTTTCTATACTATATAATTTTCCATCTTTCACAAACCGTCTACCAGTCCCACAAAAGACAAACGTCACATTATAAGTGGCGCACTCATCTCTAAGAGCTTTCACCCATTCATAATGACAGGGCCTTGCACCTCCATAATTTTCTCCATCACATAAGACCTGTTCAATTTGGTCATATTCTAAATACTTTTGTATACTAACCGGTCCTATAAATGGAGCACACATTATACCTTTATGTTTAAACGGCAGTTCCAATAAGATAGGGATTCTTTCGTCCGCTCTTCTTTGATTCTCACAAGTCACATTAAAGAATACATTCTCCCAACCATTTCCCCAATTTTCAGGTAAATGCTCTGCCACTCTTTCTGGGCGTTTTGTCAAAAGAAAAAATTTCACATCTCGCCGTCTGCCTATAATAGACCAGGCTTCTTCTCTCCATTCATCCGCCTCTTCAAGAAAAAAATCCGAGGTCATACAAACCCGAAGCATTTCCCCGCTTTTTACCTTGTAATTTCCCTTCCGATCCTTAGAAAGCGGATATTTAAACCCCGCCTTGGTTTTATAAATATCCGCTCCATTTTTATCCCTTAATCTGTCAAGATAATACATATAGCAGTTCTGGCAACCTTCACTGCATTTTTTACACCCATGCCACGGGTTCCAAATATCATGCATATAATAACCTTTACATTTTGCTAATTCTTATTTTTCTTTGCAGATTTTTTTACTTCTTCATGATAGAAATAATTTACCATAATCGGTGGCTTATGAAACTCTGACATTTTTGAATCATCATCTCTGACATATGGCATATGATTCTTTTCTGCATACATTTTCAACTGTTTATCAAGTTCTATCCAATACTCTCTACTTTTTTTTGAATAAATCTCATGATAGAGTTCATCTAATTCCGGGTGATTTTTATGTATCCAATCCATAATTACAACACGATAATCACCTCTTAGATTTAAATTTTCAAGCCATACAAGATTGCACCTATCCTTTGCCCGATCAATAATCGCTTCCACATCTGTTATTCCAGGAAATATAGGCGAGATAAAACAGGTAGTCTTTATTCCAGATTCATACAATTCCTTCATAGTTTCTAACCGTTTCTCAACCGTAGCTCCCATATCCATCTCTTTTCTAAATACTTCATCTACCGTATTAAGAGAAATCGCTACCCTGGCATTTGGAAAAGTTTTTATCAGGTCAATATCCCGTAACACCAGACTGGATCTAGTCGCTATGCTAATCGAAATTCCACTTCCCTGTAATTGTTTTAAAAGAAGTCTGGTTCTTTCATACTTTTTTTCACAGGGCTGATAGGGATCTGTTACAGATCCAATAAAGGCTTCTTTTCCAGCATATTTCGAAGGATTTTTTATTTCTTTCCAGTTTTTTACATCTACAAAATCCCCCCATGGTTCCTTATGATTTGTAAATCTTTTCATAAAACTTGCATAACAATACTTGCAAGCATGCGCGCAACCTACATAGGGATTGACTGAAAAATCTGCAACAGGTAAATTAGATTTTGTCAAAATACCTTTTACATCTATTTCTTCCACAATCATCACTCTTATTTATCCTCTTTTACTTCATATATCTCTTTTTCATATTTAAATCCCCAGTTCATAATTGCATAAAAAATTGGATACATATCTTTTCCCATATCCGAAAGCAAATACTCTACGTGAGGTGGTACTTCATTATATTGTATTCTGGTAACCAATCCATCCTCTTCTAATTCTCTAAGACTTTTTGTAAGCATAGTATTTGTAATTCCCGGAAGATCTTTTTTTAACTGTCCAAATCGAACGCTATCATATATACAAAGTTCATATACAATCTGCGATTTCCATTTTCCTGCAAGCATCTCAAGAAGAGGTGTTACGGGGCAATTTCCTCCTCGCGTAACGATCCCCTGTTTTAGCTGTACCAAATACTCATCATATGACATATAGTCTTCATTTTTCTGTGACATCTAAGCCCTCCTTTTACTCTCTCCAATATATAATTATTTTATCGCATCAAATTTCATATATCCATTCATATTCGTAAATCCTATATTTTTATATAAGTTTACAGCCATATCTGAACTCTCAAGATATATTTTCTCTGCTCCAAATTCCCGTGCCTTCTGAATCAAAAACTCACAAAGTCTTTTTGCCAAGCCCTTCCTTCTGTATGCCTCTCTTACATATATATTCATAAGATAAGCACAGTTGCCACTACTATTATCTGGTGATGGCATTTCTCTATAGAGACATACTCCACCACAACCTGCAAGTTTTTGATCTACATAAATCGCACAGGCAATATGACCTCTGGTTTCAAGTTCCTCGGAATAATAGTTCTCATTCTCTTTTCTGATTTTTTCCCATTCATGATTCGAAATGGATTCCTTCTCTTCTGAAAAAACATGAGATAAAACTTCCATTCTCAATTCAAGAAGACAATCCATATCATCTGTACTTAATTCTTTTATAACGATATTCTCATCCATCAGGCAGCTATCCTCCTAAAAACCTGTGGAAGGGCCATTTTATCCACCTTTCCGTTGGCATTCAATGGTAATTTCTTAAGTTCTACAAAATACTCTGGTATCATAAAATCTGTGAGATAGTCGCTCATATAATTCGTAATATCGCAAAGCTTAATCTCTTCTTTTTCTTTTACTATATATGCAACCATATAAGAGAGATTATTTTCATCGGTCTTTGATGCTACATATGCCTGTTTGATATAATCGCTTTTTACCAATACATTTTCTACTTCACTGACTTCTACACGCTTTCCCCGAATCATAATCTGTGTATCCTTTCGATGCAGAAATGCAATATTTCCGTCTGGAAGGTAATAACCTAAATCACCACTTCGATACATTCTTCCATCTTCTGTTTCCACAAAGGCCTTATTTTCTTCCATTCGGTTTCCAATATATCCATTAGAAACTCCATCACCCAAAATACATAATTCGCCTACTTCCCCATCCGATAATTCTGTTCCATTTTCATCCATGATCTTAATTTTTGTACCTAATACGGCTTTTCCAATAGGAAATGTACCATCTTCTAAAATGTTATCCTTTGTACATCTAAGATAAGAAGCGCAAACTGTAGTTTCTGAAGGACCATAGGTATTATATATTTCAACCTTTCCAAGAAGATTCGTCACATAAGAAGCTCTAATCACATCTCCTCCACTAATTAATAACCTAAGACTGACAGGTAATTCTTCTTGATCGTTTAATTCCTGTAATAAATAAGGAAATCCACTTAACATAGTGATTCTATGATTCCTAATAAATGAAATGAGTTTTTTTACATCCTTTCGATTCTCATCTGATGGAATTGCAAGTTCTGCTCCAGAAAGCAGTGACGTAAAAACTTCTTCCACAAATATGTCAAAAGAACACACAGAATGTTGAAGCATAATATCCCCTTCATGAGGATGAAACTCATTTGAAAAGGCTCTTACATAATGACAAACATTTGCATTTGTAACTGCAACTCCTTTTGGCTTTCCCGTGGTTCCAGATGTATAAAGAATATACGCCAAATCATTTTCGTTATAATCTGCTTTTATCACTGCAGTTTCATCTATTTCATATCCCTTATCAACAATAATACTTGTCATTTCCGGAAACCGATTCGCATATTCACTATTGGTAATCATTGCCGTAACCCCTGCTTCCTTCATCATGTATCTTATTCTTTCCTTTGGAAAAAAAGGTTCTACCGGTATGTATGCTGCTCCAATTCTTAATGCAGCAAAAATTGATGCCACCATCTCTACGGAATGGTTCATCATAATACCAACCCTCTTACAATCTGCCGGAATTTTAGCTGCTATTGTATCTGCTAAAAGAAGAAGTTCTTTTCTATTTAATTTTCTTTCTTCATCAAACAAAGCCAACGCAGTTTCATTTTTCTTTACTTGTCCTAAAAATGCATCCACAATTGTTTTCATTATTTCATCTCCTAAATATCAATTCACATTTTGTCTTACTACAGGTATGATACGGGATGACGTCAAAGTTAAACAAGTACGCAGTTTTTTTTAACATAGTATCATCCATGATACTTTTGCGTATTTTAAGGATTTTTTTCAAAAAAAGAAATTGCCTGTAGAATCTCTCTACAGACAATTTCTTTCGCGATTCAAGTATTACTCTCTTATTCTCTTACGCATCAGATCTTGCATAAGAATTTTTCATTTGATTGCTTACTTCATAAAGTACCTTGTTTAAGGTGTTTTGTGTTTCAGATTTTACCATATCCGCAATTTCCTGGTTGGCTTCTTCGGAAACCTTTTTCATATCATTTGTCTGATCTAACAGTTCATCATACTTATGAATAAGTTCATGATTTTTTGACTGAACTGCATTGTCATATCGTTCGATGTGATTGATGCACTTTCCATAAGCACTGTCAGATAAAGCTGCAATATAACGACTGCTCCAGTAGAAGTTTTCTGTAGATGCATCTTCTGTCGTATTCTTTAAATAAGCCGGTGTATCA
>JAILMB010000254.1 GCA_024692825.1 Lachnospiraceae bacterium
ATGTACACCATTGATTTCAATGATGATGTTACATTAATCGGTCATTCCGGATCTGGAGATTACGATATTTCAAAGGCAAAGAAACCTACCATGAAGATGATGGATGTCTTCCATGGAAAGACTGGCGGCGGATATTTAACACAGTTTTATCCACCAACAGGTGAAATCACTTATCTTGCAATTACACAGGATGGCGATGGAAACTTCAAATTTATTTGCGCTGAAGGAATGAACGAAGAAGGTAAGATCCTTCAAAACGGCGATACAATGATGCGTACACGTTTCTCTTGTTCTGCATCAGAGTTTGTAACCCGCTGGAGTGAAACAGGCCCAACTCACCATTTTGGCGCAGCAGTAGGACACCACATTGACACCATTAAAAAGGTGGCAAAAGTATTTGGTGTACCGGTAGAGGTTGTTGTTCAGTAGTTTGTTTATAACGATTTGTTATAGAAATCATTTTATATAAGTAATAGTCGTAGATACATCGACTTAAGGAGGATTATTTTATGAAAATCACAGATGTAAAGTTTGTTGAAGGATTTATTCGCATGGCAAATGACGGATGGGAACAGGGTTGGCATGAAAGAAACGGTGGAAACCTTTCTTATCGCATTAAACCTGAAGAAGTTGGAGAGGTAAAATCTTTCTTAAAAGAAGATGGTCCTTGGCAGGAAATTGGTACTTCTGTTCCTGATTTGGCAGGGGAATACTTTATGGTTACAGGTTCTGGAAAATACTTTAGAAATGTAATTCTAGATCCAGAAGATTCTACTTGTATCATTAAAATTGATGAAACAGGTGAAAAGTATCAGATTCAGTGGGGACTTGTAAATGGTGGACGTCCTACCTCAGAACTCCCAAGTCACCTGATGAATCATGAAGTAAAGAAGAAGGCAAGTGGCGGTACACATCGTGTTATTTACCATGCACATACTACAAATGTAATCGCTTTAACATTCGTTCTTCCTCTAAAGGATGAAGTATTTACCCGTGAACTTTGGGAAATGGCAACGGAATGTCCGGTTGTATTCCCTTCAGGTATCGGTGTTGTAGGCTGGATGGTTCCAGGTGGAAGAGATATTGCTGTTGCAACTTCTGAACTTATGAAAAAATATGATGTTGCAATTTGGGCACATCATGGAATGTTTGCATCAGGCGAAGACTTTGATTTAACCTTCGGATTAATGCATACAGTTGAGAAATCAGCTGAGATTTTAGTAAAGACTTTATCTATGTCTCCAAATAAACTTCAGACAATCTCACCACAGAACTTCAGAGACTTGGCTGTAGATTTCAAGGTGGATCTTCCTGAAAAGTTCTTATATGAAAAATAAATTGCATCAGTGATGTAAAAATAGATTCGTGATACCCCTTTTTCTAGAGTATAGAGAAAGGGGTATATTGCATGAACGGACAACTATGTTTGGTTTTATGATATAATTGAAATTGTTCCAGATAAAAGATTTCCTTTTGGCAAAAATTATGAAATATGAAAGTTGAAAAGTCATATATTTGTAGGGTAGTGTACTTGATTTTGCGAAAATGATGGAGTATTCTTTTGTATGGAGTTTTTTGCTCATATTTAATTAGATTAGGAGTATTCGTATGAAAACAGTAGAAGATTATATCCGTACAATTCCCGATTTTCCTGAAAAAGGAATTATGTTCCGTGACATCACAACAGTATTAGGAGATGCAGACGGATTTCAGCTTGCTATTGACGAGATGACAAAATTATTAGAAGGTCTTGATTTTGACGTAATTGCTGGTACAGAATCAAGAGGATTTATCTTTGGTACACCTTTGGCATACAACTTACATAAGCCTTTCGTATTAATCCGTAAAAAGGGAAAACTTCCTTATGACACAGTTTCTCAGGAATACGATTTGGAATACGGAACAGCAGAAATTGAAATGCATACTGATTCTGTTAAACCGGGCCAGAAGGTTGTATTAGTAGACGACTTAATTGCAACTGGTGGAACAATGGAAGCAGCAGCTAAGCTTGTTGAAAAACTTGGCGGCGAAGTAGTAAAAATGATTTTCCTTTTAGAACTTGCTGGTTTAGAAGGAAGAAAGAAGCTTTCAAAATACGACGTTGGATGTGTAGTTTCATATCCAGGTAAATAAGTAGAAATACAATTACAACTTGTACTAAAACCTATTATATCCATCCTCTAGTGATAGAGGGTGGATATTTTTTTGTGATAACTGATGTAAATAGCGGGAAAATAAAAAAGATCCATATAAAGGAAAAAGGCAGTCTTTCGACCGCCCTAAAGAAAAAAGATTACTCAACATTGACTGTTCGAATGTATTGTACTAAAATGATGCCGTGAAGTAAAGTTCAAGTTTTTCATTCAAAAGATGAATGCAATTCAACGAACAGGAGGAAGACTATGACATTATTGTCTTATGAGATTTTTCAGAGTATTATTGACAACGGATCTTTTGCAAAAGCGGCTTCAGCATTGCATTTGACACCATCTGCTGTAAGCCACTCAATTTCAGGTATGGAAGAGGAAATCGGATTTCCTTTATTTATAAGAAGTAAAAACGGTGTACAGCTGACTTCTGCCGGGGAAGAGATTAGCCCTTATATTCAAAAGATTGTATCTTCTAATAATAGCTTAAACCAGGCTATTGCTCAGATGCAGGGGCTTCAAACTGGAACAGTAAGGGTTGGATGTACAAACACAGTATGTTTGACCTGGATTCCACATATTTTAAAAAGTTTCCAGGAAGAGTATCCGCAGATTGATGTAGAAATTTTCCAGGGAAGTTACGATGATGTAATCCTTTGGATAAAGAATGGAAACATTGATCTTGGCATTGTTTCTGAGGAGGCGTCAGAAAAGTTGCCATTTATTCCTTTGTACAAGGACTGTTTGGTTTGTCTGGTACCGAAGGGATTTATGCCAAAGGGAACTGAGTATATGACTCCAGATGATTTAAAGGGACAGCCTTTTGTTATTCAGCAGGATAGTTGCGATATTGATATTATGAATTATTTGAATAAATATCGTCTTTCTATTCGTGCCAATTGTCATATTTTAGATGATCAGTCTGCAATTGCAATGGTACAGTGTGGCGCAGGAATTTCTATTATGCCAGAACTGATTTTGGAAACAGCAAAAACTAGTGTGGATGTATATCCTTTGCATCCAGAACAGTATCGTACTCTTGGAATTTGTTCTCAGAATAGAGATTTTATGTCTCCTGCTGCAAAGGTTATGCTAAAACATATCAAGAGTTATGTTAGTACCTTAAAGGGTAGCCTAGTGGATGACGAAAAGGAACATAACTAAAATCGTTCCAGATAGATTGAGTGGAAAAGTTAGACGAAAAAAGCTAGATGTAAAAAATAGATTGGCAAAACGAATCAAAAAAGTTAGATAGTATAAAACTAGTTAAAAAAGTTAGATAGAAGGAATATATGATAAAAGCAGTTTTATTTGATATGGACGGAACCATTACAGATACAGAGCGTATTTATAATTGGTGTTGGGTGGAAGCTGCCCACGAGACGGGATGTTTATCTTTTACAAGAGAGGATGCGCTTGATTTAAGAAGTTTAAATCACAAAGACGCAGAAGCGTTAATGGAACAGAAGTTTCATGGAAATGCAGATTATGATGCCATCCACAAATTGTGTGGAAAAAAAGTTGTTTCCTATTGTGATGAACATGGTGTGCCTTTAAAGCCGGGAGTAGATGAGATTCTTTCCTACTTAAAAGAACGTGGATTAAAGGCTGCTGTAGTAACAGCTACGGCGTTAGAACGTGCCTTGCCTAGATTAGAAGCCGTAGGGCTTAGAGATTCTTTTGATGAGGTAATTAGTGCACATCAGGTAAAGCAGGGAAAACCGCATCCGGATCCTTATCTTTTTGCATGCGAAAAATTAGGATTTGCACCAGAGGAATGCATCGCAGTAGAAGACTCACCAAATGGTGTTTTATCAGCGTATGGAGCTGGTTGTCCTACGATTATGGTTCCGGATTTAACAGAACCGGATGATGAGTTGCAGAAAAAATTATTTGCAACCTGCAAGACATTAGCAGATATCAAAGATGTGATAGAGGAGAAGTGCTAGGTCAATGGAAAATGTCTATATAACGGATTTGTACGAAAAGTTCCATTGCCTGGCAAATCAGTGTCCTACCAGTTGTTGTAAGGGCTGGGTTTTACCAGTAGATGATGAAACCAATGAACGCTATGAAAAACTAGAAGGACTTTTCGGTAGACATATCCGTTTTCACATTTCAAAAATAAAGGGTATAAGGGTGATTCGACGCCAGTTTGGTCGATGCCCTTTTTTAAATTCTGATAAGATGTGTCAATTTCAGGCAAGTGGTCATCCGGAATTAATGCCCCTTGTATGTCGAACCTACCCCAGGGAAACTGTATGCTTTGATAAAGAAGCTCGGTGTACCCTGGTTTTGTCATGCCCTGCAGTTGCAAAACTATTCATTGAAAACCCCGGTCGTAGAAGTTTTCGATTAGCTCCATCAAAGGTGGAAGTGTTTTGGGAAATGAATAATGAAGATGATGCTATGTTTGCATTTTTAAAAGAAGAGGAAGAAAAACTTTTAGATTTCTTTTGGGAAAAAGGTCATGAAATGCCGGAAATCTGGCAGGCTATGTATGCATACATTTATCAAAAACACGATTTAATCGTCCGAAATCGTCTGGAGGATACAAAGGAAATTCGCCTAAGTTATGACAGAAAAGATATGGCAGAGTATGCACTTTTGAAGAGACCAAGTTATGCATTCTTTAAAATAGAAACCATTGATCACATGGTATTAGATTGCATTAACTACGGTGCTCTTTCTATTCGTGAACCCAAATTCTATCATCTAATCAAAAGATATTTAGACATCTTTGGAAAACAGTACTTAGATAAAGTGGACGACTACTTTGATGAACAAATGCGGCTTATGCTAGAAGAATGTCCAGATGCATATCTTCGCTATCAGTCTTATTTTTCATGGTGCATGAACGAATTATTTTTTCAGGCTTTTGAAAACTACAACATCATTCGTCAATATCTTTATTGCGTCCTATACACCCAACTATACATGATTTTCGACTTGGTAGACTACATGGAAAAGGGACCAAATCGTAGCAAAGAACGTTTGGCAGAAGTTCTCTATATCTGTGAGCAGGGAATCCAGCACAACCCATCCCTAAAGCACAATCTCATGGAGGTTATCCGCCGAGAATTCCTATGAGTATGTCTTGCCCCTCT
Source organism: Lachnospiraceae bacterium (assembly GCA_024692825.1). Lineage (GTDB taxonomy): Bacteria > Bacillota > Clostridia > Lachnospirales > Lachnospiraceae > JAILEN01. The sequence continues at coordinate 5,255 of JAILMB010000254.1, forward strand.
TATCCACCTTCCCCTCCCGGCCCCGCCTCCCCTCTGGGACATTTTCGCAACAAATTTTTGATTATCTTAAGGCGATGGTTTCACATCCATTTTGTGTCCGAACAAAAATTTACAAGACGAAGCAACCTGTGTGCCTCAGTGAAGACACCCGAAAGCATCTCTATAAGCCATCTCGGGTGGTCTAGGGAGATGCATCTGTTTCACCATTCGCTAAGGAGACCTAGAACACAGATTTTAAGATATGGGCACCACCCTTTATCTCAGTCCATTTCGTTTTCGGGTTCTCGGCGCCTTCCGTGGCGCCTCGTGCCCATATCTAAAAAATCTGCGTTAAGGTCTCCTAAGCTCATTCACATACATCTGCATCTCCCTAGACCACCCGAGACGGCTAATTATAGAAGTAAAAAGTGTCTTCACAGGGCACACTGTTTGCAAAGGATTGTAAATTATTGGACGAACACAAAAGAATTAAAGATGTGAAACCCGCCTTTTTAGATAATCAAAATTTGATGACGTTGCCCCAGAGGGGAGGCGGGGCCGGGTGGGCAGAATGGATAAGAGGGGCATAAACTACAAGTGGAAATATTTGGGGAGAATTGAGAGGAAACCTTTGAAATTTGGACAAAAATGGTATATAATGTACATGTGTCTGCGGTTGACCTTTTTTAGGTTAACGCAGCATTTTTAAACTTATTAAATGTGTTTTGGTGTTATAGAAAGTTATGGTGAGAAGATGAGTGATTACCGAGTTGGTGATTATTTAATGCATGAAAGTTCCGGCGTTTGTCAGGTGGCTGAGATTTCTGAAAAGGCTCTCCAAGGCAAAGGTTCTGAAAAGATGTACTACTCGCTGGACCCTGTATTTCAGAGCGGAAGTCAGGTGATTACACCTGTTGCTTCAAAGGTTCGTATCCGTGACGTAAAATCCAAGGAAGAGATGCAAAAACTTTTAGATAAAGTTTTAGATCTTCCTGTGATTCGAGAACAAAACATACGCGCACTTGGAGATATCTTCAAGGAGAAGATATCTGAGTTTGATCCAGAACCGCTTGCGACTGTTGTTAAGACTGTTTATTTAAGAGAACAGATTCGAATGGCAGAAGGAAAAAAGGCGATGTCTTCTGATGAGAAGGTCATGGCCACAGCAGGACGGAAACTATTTGAGGAAATGGCTTTCGCTTTAGGCGAGGATATGGACACGGTTCGGAAAAGATTTTTTACAAACTTGAAGACGGAAAAGGATTTATGCATTAAGACACTTGAGATTCAATAGGAATTTCATTAAAACCCGGGTGGATTTTCCACTCGGGTTTTTGTATTATGGTATAAGAAGATTTTAGGAGCTAGAAAATGACGAAGACAGAACGGGAACGGAGAAAAAAACAGCGTCAAATTCTACATATTATTGTGTACGTTTTGGCAGCCATTGGAGCAGTAACGGTTATTGTGTTATTGGTATCCGCATTGAAGAGTTTTATTAATCAGAAGAAAATTGTTACAGAAGCACCAGCTATTACGGAGGAGTTTTTATCCGTAAATGAGTATTCGAGACCTCAAATCGCACTATCTGAAGTGAATGGGATTGTGGTTCATTATACAGCGAATCCAGGAACAACAGCAGAAAATAACAGAAGCTATTTTGAAGGGTTAGCTACATCAGGTGAGACTTATGCCAGCAGCCATTTTGTAATCGGACTGGAAGGTGAAGTAGTGCAGTGTATTCCACTGACAGAAATTGCATATGCATCAAATGAGAGAAATTCCGATACCATTTCCATAGAATGTTGTCACGAGGATGAAACAGGAGAGTTTAACGAACAAACCTATGCTACCCTGGTGCATTTGACGGCTTACTTGATGGGTCAGTATGACTTGGAAATCGATGATGTTATCAGACACTATGATGTATCTGGAAAGAACTGCCCAAAGTATTATGTGGAACATGAAGACGCTTGGGAACAGTTTAAAGAAGATGTAGAAACCTATATTAAAGAAAATGGAGAAAGGGTGTCACAATGACAGAAGAACAGTTTCGAAAAATGTCTGAGTCTATTCGCAGACAAAAGTGGATGGCCTTTATCTTAAATGCATTAGATAAAATGATTACAGGAATTACATTTTTGTGTTACCCACTGTTAATCGCATTTTTATTTATGCAAAAGGATCCGTTTTTGATTCCATCAATTGTGGTTCCTGCAGTTTCGTTTACGATTGTTACTTTATTTCGAAAGATGTACAACGCAAAAAGACCATACGAACTATACGATTTTGAACCAGTGATTCAAAAAAACACTTTGGGAAAGAGCTTCCCTAGTAGACATGTGTTTTCAATATTTATTATTGCCATGACCTTTATGCAGGTACAAATTGACCTGGGAGTCTGGTTTTTACTATTAGGAGCAATCCTTGGCGCTATTCGGGTATTCGGTGGTGTGCATTTTATTAAAGATGTTTCAGTGGGAGCAATTTCCGGAGTTGTAGCCGGGCTGATAGGTTATTACATATTTTTTTAAGGGCTAAAAAGGGAGTACTACATGAAAAAAACATTACGAAAAGCAATGGCGTTGTTCCTATCGCTAGGAGGCACGTTGCTGGCATTATATGTGGGCGGATACTGGTTGTTGTTTCGCCCGTTACGGAATTTATACGTGGGATATATCGAGCATATCATTACATGGCGGCTCTTGTTAAACAGTTTTATTCGCATTTTTTTGGCGGCCACAGTTTTTGGCAGTATTTGGTGCGTGTTTGATATTCTTGCAGGCTTTTTCCGTGATGAAGAAGAAGAGAATTGATTTTTTTAGATTTTTCTTTATAATATGGATAAACAAACCGATAATAGAAGTAAGAAATTACTTTGTGTATAGAAAGAAGGTGAGTCCATGAAGTTTACGAAACTAAATGAAAATTCCATTCGTTGCGTTATTTCTCAAGATGAAATGACAGAGTACGGAGTGAATCTTGATGATCTAATGGACGACCGTGAAAAGGCGGAGGATTTCCTTCGTGTCATTTTAGATGAAGCAAAGACTGAAGTGGACTTCCACACATCTGGAGAAGCATTGAATGTTCAGCTTTCTATTATGCCGGATGGGGATATTGCACTTATGATTAGCGACGATCAGAATTCTGCTATTAGAGCAATGCTTTCGCAGTTCAAAGATAAGTTGAAGGATTTTTCCGAGTTGATTACGGAGGAAAAGGAAAAGAAAGAGAACCTTCATAAAAAAGGAACGAAGGAAGTAAAGCCTTATGAACCGGTTCCTTTCGATCAGGTTGTTGAGACTACGAAAGAAGTTCTTGAAAGCGCGGCAGAGGATGATCCTCTTGAAATGACTCTCTGGTCTGAATTTGATAATTTGGATGCTTGCGTTCGTTTGGCAAAGGCCTTGCGTCATTTAGGTGATGTGAAGTCTATGCTTTATAAGTTCGATGATTACTATTTCTTGTCTATGACTTTGGTTCAGACAAAACGTCAGATGGCAAAGAATGTATTTGCTGTGGCTGAATATTCGAATCAGGTATTCAATGATGCGGATTTAGCTGCGAGACTAAATGAACATGGTCAGTTGATTTTAGACGGGCATGCACTTAGAGATTTGCGGGAATTATAAGAGGAATCGTTTTGGAGAATTTTTTTATAAGAGAAGCGGAAGAAAAGGATGCATCAAGCATCCTTTCTTTTATGAAACAGGTCGGCGGGGAAAGTGACAATTTAACATTCGGAAAAGAAGGACTTCCATTTAGCGAAGAGGAAGAAAAAGCATTCCTAAAGTCTAAAAAAGAAGATTTAAAAACCGTGATGTATCTGGCGTTAGAGGGAGATAGAATTCTCGGTGTTGGAGATTTGAGAAGTCTGGATCGACGAATGAGTCACCGTGGAGAAATCGGATTGTCTGTTATAAAAGACAGTTGGAACAAAGGAATCGGCACAGCACTTATGGAAAAGCTGATTTCTTATGGTAAATCCATTGACATGAAGCTGATCAGTTTAGAAGTAAAAAGTGATAACTATGGAGCAATTCATCTGTATGAAAAGGTTGGATTTCAAAGAATAGGTACGTTCCCGGCCTTTCATAAAATAGGGGATGAATATGCAGATTTTGAAATTATGGTTTTAGATTTAAGATAGAGAGAACCCGAGAAGGTTCTCTTTTTTTGTAAAAAAATTTAGTTTCATTGCAACAAATGAAGGGTTTTTATACACTTAATATATATACCAGGTAAAATCAATCGATTGATGGGTGAGTAAATGGATAAAGAAGAATTTTTGAAAAAATATGAGGAAGTCTATAAGGATTTATACCACTATGCATGTTTTTCTTTAGGGGATGTGCACGACGCGGAGGATGTGGTATCAGAAGCGGTTATGGATGCGTATAAAGGAAAAGATGGGCTGAAGAATCCGGAGGCGTTTCGAAGTTGGATATTTAAGATTTTGGAACGAAAGTGTAAGGCGAAGCGAAAAGAATATGCAACGAAAAAAACCATATCCATAGAGGAAGAAAATTTTGAGGGGCAAAGTTTAGAAAAGGTTTTGGCAAATGAGGAAACAATGAGTGAGCAGGAGCGTCATATCATTCGACAGATTTTTTATGAACTGGATGAGGAAGAAAGACGGATTATAGGCCTTCATATTTTTGGAGGGTATACAAGTAAGGAAATTGGAAAAATCCTTGGCCTTTTAGATGCAACGGTGCGATCAAAAGAACACCGAGGGCTTATGAAGCTTCGAGATGCATGGAGGAATTGATAGAGACGTTTGGAGGTGAATTCTATGGATGA
>JAILMB010000286.1 GCA_024692825.1 Lachnospiraceae bacterium
TAAATGTTCCGGAACTACTTCGTAGTGAAAGCTTCTGCGATACCACAGGTATTCTCCGGGCATAAGCTGTCGATTGACTTGTGACAGAGCAGTTTCCGGAGAAAATGGAACAAGAATCTTTCCGTCAGTTTTTGTTGGAAACTTTCGCTGTACTTCTCTGGCACCAATTTTTTCAATGGCATAGTCCCAGAATCCATTTAGATTGATATAGCTGTTTCGTACCATTTGAGGTCGAGGATACTCCTTAAGTACATGATCGACATCCAGAGTACGTCCCCATTTAGTATAGAGTTGTTTCATAAATTAAGCCCCCATTATTATGTAGAATCAAAACACTTTTAAAAGTAGCCCCCATCTAGTCCTATAATTTGTCCGGTCATATAGGTGTTGGAAAGAAGGTTGACAACAGCAGTTGCGACTTCTGCTGGTTGACAAAATCGTCCAATGGGAATTTCTTCTGCCAGTTCTTTTTTGTCCACTTCAGAGAAAACATTCATCATATCAGTGTCTACAACGCCACAGGAAATGGCGTTTACGTAAATGTTTGAAGGTGCCAACTCCTTGGCTAAGGCCTTTGTAAAAGCATCTACGCCACCCTTTGATGCAGAATAGGCTACTTCACAGGAAGCTCCTCTTTGCCCCCACATAGAGGTGATGTTTAGAATGTAGCCTTCTTTTTTTCGTATCATATCCGGCGTAAAAAGTTTTGCCGTGTAAAACATGGAAGAGAGGTTCGTATTAATGATTTTTTGCCATTCTTCTATGGACATATCATTTAATAAACCAACATAGGAAATACCTGCGTTATTTACAAGAAGAGAGACAAAGATGTTCTTCTTTTTTATATCATCACAGACAGACGATAAAAAAGAATAGTCTGAGATATCTCCTTCATAACAATAGGATGTTGTACCGTAAGAAGAAGCATAAGTATTTGCGGATTCTTCTAGCAAAGATAAATTCTTATGACAAATCAGAATTAAATTATAGCCTTCTTTTGCTAAGGCTTCTGAAATTGCTTTTCCGATTCCCCGGCTTGCGCCTGTAATGAGTGCGGTTTTCTTCATGTAAAATCTCCTATCGTAAAGAAAAACTGCCAAACCATAAGGCTGGCAGTTTTATGATTATTCCTTAATGGTTACATTGATTTCAACAGGATTGTGATCCGTGTTTTCAAATCCTTTGTCGATGGTTTCGATACTGTTAATGGTTAGGTTGTCAGATACGATAAACCCGTCAATCATATAGAATTGGAAGGTATCGTCTGTAGCGTCATAGGCGCGGTCGAGAGAACGGCAGGTTGGGGTAGAATTATCCATAGCAAACTGCCAGTTTGAAGCAAAGTCCTCTTCGTTTAAGGTGCCGCACATCCAAAGACCTTCGTTTTGAAGAGGATACGCGCTGGTGTCTACACTAGAAAATGTCTGGTTAAAATCACCACCGGCAACGACGTAGTTTCCTTTTTCATATTCAGCCTGAATAAAGCCTGCAAGTTGAGCAGTTTGGGCTGCTTTTCCCTCACCATCGTCATAGGCTTCAAGGTGAAGGTTTACAAATACAAACTCCTTATCACTATTTTCAATTCCGACTCTGGAAACGGATAAGCATCGTTTTAAGTTCCCAAGTCGATAAGGCCAACTGAATGGACAAGGGAGCTGAATTCTTGTGGCATCTGAAACTTCGTATTTACTCAAAGTAAGAATTCCTGCATCCATATGGCCCATAGGTGGAATTGGATAAGGAATGTACAATACATCGAAGTTCTTAGCAAAAACAGAACCATAGGAACTTAGTCTTTCTTCCAAAATGGTATCTTCGGGAATGCCATAGGTTCTGGTACAGTCGTGGTCCACTTCCTGTAGAAAGAGCATATCCGCATCTTTTTCTTCTAAAAAACTGCCAATGGCTTCTAGATTATTGGAAACAGAGTCCTCATCCTGAGAACGAACAGACGTGCCGCCATCCATGAAAAAGTCTGCTGTTTTTGAAAGCCCACAGTATCCAACGTTCCAGGTGAGAATATCAACAGAATCTCCTATGGAAAGAGATTTCATAGTATCTCGATTTGTATATTCTAAAGTTTCTTCGCTTTCTGGTTTGTATTCTGTTAATGTAAGAATGCCAAAGAGAATAACAACGAAAAGAATGATTGCAATTAATAGTAGAAAAATAAATTTAAAAATTGCTTTTAGTGTTGCCGCAACGGGCGAATTAGAAGTTCCCATACTCACATCCCCTTAAATTAGTATTTTTAAAAAGCCCCAGTCTATAAAAACTGAGGCTTATTATGCGGAAAATTTTCCCGACATCTTAACTATAATCTTCATTTTCTTTTTTGTAAAGGCAGAAAATTAAAGGGGATTTTTGGAATATTTTCACAAGGGTTTTTCGTTGAAGTCAACTTGAGATATGGTATAATATTTGTATATCTAAAGAGGGTTTATGAAAGGTTTTTCCATTGGGAGAGCAATTATTGAAGAAGGAGAGGAACTGATTCTTTAGATAAATATTTTATAAAGGGGTCAATTATCATGAAGATTAAAATTACCGGAAGAAATATTGAACTTACAGAAGGCTTGAAGGCAGCTGTTGAGGAAAAGCTAGCAAAGTTGGATAAATACTTTACAGAAGACACACAAGCTAATGTTACCCTGAGTGTTGAAAAAGAACGTCAGAAGATAGAGGTTACCATTCCTGTGAAGGGAAGTATTATTCGTTCTGAACAGGTGTCAAATGACATGTATGTTTCTATCGATCTAGTAGAAGAAGTCATTGAACGCCAGATGAAGAAATATCGTAATAAACTGGTATCCCGTCAGCAGGAGCCAGGTCAGTTCTTTGCAGAAGAATTTATTTCAAAGGCAGAAGATGAAGAGGAAGAAATCAGTATTATTCGTACAAAGAAATTCGGTATGAAGCCTATGTATCCTGAAGATGCATGTGTACAGATGGAATTATTAGGACATAACTTCTTTGTATTTAGAAATGCAGAAACCGATGAAGTAAATGTTGTTTACAAACGTCGTGGAAATACTTACGGATTAATCGAACCTGAATTTTAAACTATTTGGGGAGGGCCGGTTAGACGCTTACCACTTGGTCAAGTGTTTGCCGGCCCTCTTTTTTGTGCCGGAAGGGTTGTTGATTTTAAAAATTTAGAGTAAGATGAGTTCTGAAAAAATAAAGGAGTACTTTTAATATGAATATAGTAGTATTGGCCGGTGGCTTAAGTACTGAGAGAGACGTATCTTTTAAATCAGGAGAAATGGTATCTCGAGCACTTCGGGCTAGAGGTCACCAGGTAATTATGTTAGATGTGTTTATGGGATATGGAGATGAGGAATGTGATATTTCCGGATTCTTTGATCGAAGTGAAGAGGTTTCTTTTCATGGAGGAGATATTCCAACAGAAGCACCAGATATTGAAAAAATCAAAGCTTCTAGAAAAGATCAGTCGGCAAGTTTTTTCGGACCAAATGTGATTGCACTTTGCAAGGCAGCAGATGTAACATTCTTAGCTCTTCATGGAGCAGATGGTGAGGATGGAAAAGTACAGGCAGCACTTGAACTTATGGGCGTAAAATTTACTGGAAACAGTTTCTTGGGTTGTGCCCTTGCAATGGATAAAAATATGGCAAAACAGTTCATGATTGCCAAAGGGATTCCTTGCCCAACAGGTACTTCTTTGAAAAAAGAAGACTATGATCGATTTGATGTGAAGTCTGTAAATTACCCTTGTGTAGTGAAGCCAAACTGTGGTGGATCTTCCATTGGGGTAACAATTGTAGAAGATGCAAAGGATATGATAAAGGCTTTGGATGATGCCTTCTTCTGGGAAGAAGAAGTGGTCATTGAAGACTATATTAAAGGAAGAGAATTCTCTGTTGGTGTTGTGGAAGGTAAGGCACTACCAATTATTGAGATTGCACCAAAGGAAGGATTTTACGATTATAAAAACAAGTATCTTCCCGGAGCAACAGAAGATACTTGCCCGGCACTTCTTGCGGAAAATGCAACTAAGCAAATGCAAAAGTATGCCGAAATGACCATGGAGGCATTGGGACTAGATACCTATGCAAGAATGGATTTTATGATGGATGAGAAGAGCGGAAAGATGTATTGCTTAGAAGCGAATACACTTCCTGGTATGACTCCTACTTCCTTACTTCCTCAAGAGGCAGCAGTGCTTGGAATTGATTTTGAAACGCTTTGCGAAAAGATCATTGATATATCAATGAAAAAATTTGAAAAATAGTTTCGATATAAAATAAAAAAGTAGAAAAGAATATAAGAATAAGGAATTGTTATGAAGAATTTGACCTTGAAAAACATAGCGAAAGCAGTAAAGGGAACTCTATGTTTAAATGGTGGAAATGAAGATACAGAAATACAAGGCGTAGTTACAGATAACCGCCAGGTACAAAAGGACTATTTGTTTATTCCTATTAAGGGAGCAAAAGTAGATGGACATCGTTTTATTGAAGCTGCCTTTGAAGCCGGAGCAGCAGTAGTGTTTTCTGAGCAGGAAGATGTAACAAAAACGGGGCCTTATATTTTAGTTGACTCTTCGGAACAGGCCCTTAAGGATTTGGCTGCTTTTTACAGAAGTAATCTTACCATTCCAATCATAGGCGTAATCGGTAGTGTTGGAAAAACCAGCACCAAAGAAATGCTTGCCGCTGTCTTATCTACCAAATATAAAGTGTTAAAAACTGAAGGAAATTTTAACAACGAAATCGGAATGCCATTGACCTTATTAAAAATTCGTGACGAGCATGAAGTGGCTGTTGTGGAAATGGGAATTTCTGATTTTGATGAAATGCATCGCTTAGGAAGCGTGGCAGTACCTAATATTGTTGTAATGACAAATATCAAAGAGTGCCATTTGGAAAACCTAGGGGATCGGGATGGTGTCTTAAAAGCAAAGACAGAAGTGTTTGAACATTTAGCAAAGGATGCAGCTGTTGTTTTAAATGGAAATGACGATAAGTTAATTACTGTCAAATCAGTAGAGGGTGCAAAGGTTTATTATGCTGGACTTTTGGATGCATCCTTTAGTGTCTATGCCTTTGATATTAAAGGAGAAGGAATGGTGTCTGAACAGGCAACTTTCCACACAGAATGCGGAGAGTTTTGCGCACGTATTCCACTTCCCGGGGAGCACCATGTATCGAATGCAGCGCTGGCTACTCAGGTAGGACTTCTTCTAGGTCTTAACCTGGAAGAAATCAAGGCGGGAATTGAGGGTGTGGAGACCATTGCCGGAAGAAACAATTTCCTGAAACTAAAAGATGAGATTACAGTAATCGATGATTGCTATAATGCAAATCCGGCCTCGATGAAAGCTTCATTGTCAGTTCTATCTCAATGTGAAGGCCGAAGCATTGCAGTACTGGGAGATATGGGAGAACTTGGCAGCGATGAAAAAAGTCTTCATTTCGGTGTAGGAAGGGCAGTGGCTGAGAATCAGATTTCTGTTTTATTTGCAGTAGGTGAGCTTTCAAAAGAAATTTTTGAAGGAGCACAACAGGGTGAAACACAAACCCATTGGTTTGCAACAAAAGAAGAGATGCTTCCGGTATTGAAAGAGACAATAAAAAAAGGGGATACCATTTTAGTAAAGGCATCCCACTTTATGGAGTTTCCAAAGGTTGTGGAAGAATTAACTTCTTTGTTCTCGTAAATAATCTTCTAATTGATGATGTACATAGTCAGAGAGATGTTTTTTCTCTTCTGCTTCTAAAGCGTCCGGGTAGATTGGCTTTCCAAAAGTAATCTGCACGGGCCTTTTTTTAATCCAGGGAAGGTGGTTTTCGAAGACGTCGTCTGTTCCAGTAACTGCTACAGGCACAATGGGACAATTTGTCTTTTGTGCAATCTTTAATGCACCTGCTTTAAACTCTCCAAGTTCACCATTTTTACTTCTGGTTCCTTCCGGATAAATAAAAATAGAAATTCCATTCTTCACATGGGAAATCGCATCAAGGATTCCTTTTAATCCTTCTTTTGGATTGCTACGATCCAAGAAAATACAGTAAAGACGTCTCATCCATATAGGAAGAAGTGGTGTTTTTTCAAATTCTTTTTTTGCTATGTAGCCTGTGCGTCGTTCCATTAAGGGGTAGGTAAGAATGACATCAAAAAATCCCAAGTGGTTTCCAACAAACAGACAGGCTTCGTCGTTCGGAATATTTTCAAGCCCTTTAATCTCTGGTTTTACGCCGGAGAAAAACTGAATTACGCGAAATCCCCACTGGACGATTCGAAGGGAAATATAATCCGCTTTTACCTGGTTTTTCTTTTGATATATCCATAAAATACCCTGAATTGGTAGACTTAATACCAAATAAATTACTAAAAACAGAACGGATAAAATGGTTCTCATATAGGTAATCTCCTTTTTAAAATCTAATTTCACTATACCACATTCGAGGAAAAATAAAATATGAAACCTTGATAGGAAAGGGAGAAACTTTGACAAACTAAAGTGTTAATGCTATACTCGTACATGTGTTTCTCAGCTTGAGAGACGAGTAGGAGGTACAATTCAAAATGGAACAAAAAGATTTCGACAAAGTACGTGCATCCGTTCAGCAACAATGTGGCAGCGAAGTTATGATTCAGTTGGATAGAGGTCGTAACAAAGTTGATATTCAAAGAGGCGTGATACAGGAAGCATATCCTAGTGTATTTACAATTTTA
>JAILMB010000289.1 GCA_024692825.1 Lachnospiraceae bacterium
GAAATACTAGAAGACGGAACAATACGACTTCGCGTAAAGGGACATTATCACGAAAATGCCGACGAGGGCACAGATTTTCGTGCAGTCATCGATGATTATATTTCCATCGGTGTTGTAAATAATTTGAAACATAGTTAAAAATAGATGAAGTATTTATTGAGAAAGGAAAGTAATCATGGGAGAAAAAAGATTACGTAGATCTACGAGAGATAGAGTATTGGCAGGAGTGTGCGGAGGATTTGGACACTATTTTAGTATTGATCCTGTTTTAATCCGCGTGGCATGGGTGATTTTTTGCCTGGCTGGAGGTAGTGGACTTTTGGCTTATATTATTTGCGCAATTATCATTCCAGAAGAGGATGATATGTTTTCAAGTTTTTAGATGGAGTCTAAGATTTCTTTTTTAATTGTTTTTTCCACCATTTTCCAGTAGCCGTCAAATCAGAGGTTTTGAATCCGCTGGTTTTGGAAACGGAGGATTTAATGATGGCACAAGTTTCATTTTTGTTGGAGAGATTCCAGATACAATAGCTAACCTGATACTGTTGGATAATGCTCATCCATTGGTTTGCAGAGGATTTATCAATATCTCCATTTCCAGATGCGTCACATATAGAAAATTCGGAAACAAATACTGGCAGGCCATTATTTAAGGCAGAGGTAAAGACACTGCGTAATTCTTCTTTGTGAGTTGCAGCGTAGAAATGTAGAGCATACATGATATTTTTATATTTTAGAGGAGCTGCTACAGCTTTGTCTAGTTCCTGACTCCAGTTTGGAGTACCAACGATAATAACAGACTTTGATGCTTTTTTTCGTATGACAGGAATGATGTTATTGGCATAGGAAGAAATGTCATCCCATGAAGTTCCATTGCAAGGTTCATTGCAGATTTCATAGATAACATTTGGAGAATTTTTAAATTTTTTAGAAGCCCAGGTAAAGAATTCCTTGGCTTCTTTTTGATGGGTCAAAGGGTTTCCATCCGTATTCATAATATGCCAATCTATAATAACGTACATCTTATATTTTTTTGCAAGTTTAACTCCAGTCGCAATTCTTTTTTTTAGTGCTTTTTTGTTTGCATTATCTCCAGTACAATAGCCGTTATATTCGGAAGAATACATGGCAAGACGAACTACATTTACACCCCATTTATGTAGCTGTTTAAAACACTTATCATTAATGTATTCTGGATACCATGCAATTCCATGAGTACTGATTCCTTTTAGTTGAACAGTTTTATTTTTAGCATTTTTAAGATTTATTCCGTCAACATGAAGGCGACTTATGGATGCGGCTTCTACGAATGGTTTGTAATCATGAGATTCTTGGAAAGAAAATATAACTACAAAAACCAAACATAAACAAATAATTTTTTTCATTAATTTCATGACATACACACCTCTCCCTACATGCGTTATAGCTATTATAGCATGAATCATAAGTATGATTTTGAATGAGGGGAAAATAATTTTTCTGTTTTGTAACCTTTTTAGATGTTCACTTGTATAATAAGTGAAGGGCCTTTCAAGGAGAGATACATGAGAGTAACATTGCAGGAGTTGATAGAAAAGTATAAGCAAAATATTTATGTTGTAGCCTTCGGGATACTTAAAAACAAAGAAGATGCAGAAGATGTAGTGCAGGATACTTTTTATCAATACTATATTTCAAAAAAAGAATTTGAGAGTGAAGAGCATATAAAAGCCTGGTTACTTCGTGTAGCTATAAATAAATCAAAGAATGCAGTAACGTCCTTTTGGAAAAAGAAAAATGTATCAATAGATGATTATATAGATACTCTAACGTTTGATACACCAGAGTCAAAAGATTTATTTGAAACAGTGATTTCGCTTCCGGATAAATACAAGGTAGTAATTCATCTTTTTTATTACGAAGATTATAGCGTAAAAGAGATTTCAAAAATTTTAGGTATCTCCGAAAGTAATGTAAAAGTAAGACTGAACCGAGGACGCAGTATATTAAAAGAGAAATTGAAGGAGGAATGGGAAGATGACGAATAGTGAGAAATATAAAAAAGCATTTTCTGTGTTAGAACCCTCCGATAAAATTTCCTGGGAGGTCGAGAAGATGAAAGCAATAGAAAAAAAGAGACATAGAAAAATAGCAGCAGCTGCTGTGGCAATTGTAGGAGTGTTAGTGCTTGGATCTGGAAGTGCATATGCAGCAAATGTAGGTGGTATTCAAAGACAGATTCAACTTTGGACAAGAGGAGAACTTACAGATGCTACAATTACCTTTGATGGGAAGGGTGGATATACTACTACCTATACTGATGAAAACGGAGAAACACAGGAAATGAGTGGTGGTGGAATTGCCTATGATATCTTTGGAAATGAACGTCCATTAACAGAGGACGAACTTATGGAAGATGCAGGGATGAATGATGTAGAGGTAGCAATTGAGGATGGAAGAATTACAGTCTATTTCATGGATCAGGTGATAGATATAACGGATAAATTTAAAGATGGGATTTGTCATGTGCATCTAACTGGAAATGGAAAAGAGTATTTCCTAACAGTAGGAGAAAATGGAAATTACACTTTAAGTGAAGATAAGTATATGGATTTATAGAAGATATAGACAAAAAACTCTGGCTAGCCATAAAAGGGAGATTTTATGGCAAGTCAGAGTTTTTATTATAGATTACAAATAATACATGGAATAATAATTCCTATAATACAACCAAATACAATTTGTGGTAAGGTATGACCAATGTACTCTTTTAATGGATGTCCTTCTGGATATGGAATGTTTTCTTTTTCCATATACTGATTTAAGATTTTTGCATGTTTTTCTGCTTCCAATCGAACGCCCATGGCATCATGGATTACTACTACGGCTAGAATCAGGGCTAAGGCAAATGTCGGTGAAGAAAAACCACTGACAATCCCACAGGATGTAGCAATAGAAACGACGGTAGCAGAATGGGCACTAGGCATGCCTCCAGATCCCACCATTCGTTTTAAATCCAGGGTATGGTGCTCTATGGCAAACAAGAGTGTCTTTAGGGCCTGAGCCATGAGCCAGGAAACACCTGCAGCAATCAGAACTTTGTTTTCTAGTAAAACATAAATAAGTTCCATAGTGTACTCCTTTCCCCTAAATCTTTGATAATAGTATAACATTTGGGTAAATAGGAGGTAAACAGTTAATGAACATTTATATTTGTTTGAATTTTTCTACTTCTGAGTTTAATTCGTTTACCGTGAAACTATTTTGGTTAGATTCATTTTGGATTTCAGAGACAGAAACATGAAGATTATTCATATCTTCCGTTGATTTTACCAAGGCAGATACACTGTTTTCAGAGGCTACACTGATCTCGGTAATACCATCAGAAAGAGCTTCTGTTTGCTCTTGCATATGTTTTGCATGATCTGAAAATTTAATAAGCAATTGATAAATATCCTGAATTCCATTTTTATTATCTACTGCGTTTTCTACAAATTTATCGTAGTCGCCTAAAATAGAGGTGGTGATATATTCTAAAAGTTCGTTGGCGTTTGCTACAAGTTCATGCACAGCATCTAACACGATAATGTTTGTATCCTGGATATCAGTGGCGATGTTTTTAGTATCTTCTGCAAGACTTTGAATTTCTGTGGCAACAACGGCAAAACCTCTACCACTGTCACCAGCCCTTGCAGCTTCAATAGAAGCATTCAGAGCAAGTAGATTGGTTTGGGATGAGATACTTAGAATATTGTTTGTAAGTTCTCGAATCTGTTCCACAGAATTACTCTTTTCAATAGATTCTTCCATACGAGTAGAGATATCCTCAATCATACTTTGGGTTTGCGTTTTGTTTGCTTCTGAGAATACTTTTACTTCTTCTGCATTAGATAGCAACTCTTTTACCTGGAGAGAATTGCTATCGGAATCCGAATAGATTTGCTTGGCAGAATCTAAAATATCAGAAGTAGACTCATCAATATTTTGCAGAGTTGCAGATATCTCTTCCATATTTGCAGAAATTTCACTTAAACCATCGAAAATGGAAGAAGAGGTAGATTCGCAGGAAGTGATGTTTTCGTCCATTTTAAGAGTGGCCGTATGAATATTGTCGGAACCTGATTTAATGGATTGAATGACAGTTTGTAACTCCTCAATAAAGGAATTAATGCCTAAGGCAATGCGGCCAACTTCATCTTTATATAGATAATCCAGTCGATTGGTTAAATCACCGTTGCCAGAATGTAAATCAGAGATAATATGGCTTAACTTTTTTTCCATATTTTCCAGAGGACGTAAAACAGTATGAAGTATCACATAGACAATAATAACCATTGCTATGACAAATACAACTGCCATACCTATGGTAATAGAGGTGGCGCGTTTTACTCTATTTTGAATTAAACCATCCTCATGGGCCACAAGAGAAGAAAGAGTTTCTTCAAAAGCAACTTCTGTAGTGTCTAAATTATGTTTCGTAGAAGTAAGAGCTTTATAGGAAGTTTTTAAAGTTGAAATATCACTTTTTTCCATTGCGGATATCATATTCTGGGCCTGTTTAACGTAGGCTAAAATAGATTGGTAGTAGGGAGAATAAGCTTCTTTTAAAGCAGAATTCATTTCTGCTTTGGAAAATTTCTCCACGTAAGTGTTGATATTTGTTGCATTTTCTAACATTGCATCTGTAGCAGTAATACAAGCATCTGTAGTTTTAGAGTTAAAGGAATTATCTGCTAAAGATTGCAGAGCAGAGGTCTCGACCGTGGCCATATTCTCTTCTAAAAGAGCCTGCTCGTTTGATAGATGGAGTGCGTAATCAGCAAGCAGGGTGGTTGATAATTCCACCTGATTATTGGTGACTCCGCTCAGGATTGCGTTGGCAGCATAAATAAATAGCAGCACAACTAGTACGGATAAAATCCGTAGTTTGATAGATTTTTTCATTTCATATTTCCTCCAAGTATAAGTAGTATAAATATAGCAGAAGGAGATAAGAATTATTCTGTTTTGGAATAAATTGTAGGGTTTTAGGCATAAACGGTCGAGACATATATATGAAGTAAAACAGACGTAAAACATCCGACTCTCCGAAAGGGAAAGTCGGATGTTGATGAAAAATAAACGTTCACAAAAGTGCAACTGAATCAGGAGTCCATTAAGGAGCTAATTTGATTCTCTGTAGCAAATACGCTTAGCAGTGCACCAGGTTTTAAAGTGGCATTATTTAAAGATGGACCTAAATATTCCTGAGTTTTTCCAATCAAACTACCACCAGAGGTGGCAAATGGAATAATGGTTTTATCTGAAAGGTCATAGGACTCTAGAAAGGTATTGATAATATGTGGAGCAACTCCCCACCAAATCGGATATCCCACGAGAATTGTTTTATACTCTTCCATACGTTCACATACATTTTTTATCTCCACTCTGGAAGCAGGATTGTTCATTTCTATAGAACTGCGTGATGATTTATCGTTCCAGTTTAAATCCTCTGCAGTATATTTTTCCACAGGTTCAATTTCGAATAAATCTGCGCTGTAGTATTCTGCAATTGTTTCAGCCAATTTAGCGGTGGTGCCGCTAACGCTAAAATATGCAACTAATATTTTATCCATAAAACTGTCCCCCCCCCTAATTAAAAATTCTATGTGAACATTATATCACGTAAGCGAAATGATACAATAAAGCTCCGATTATCAGATGGATAATCGGAGCTTTATAAATTAATTATAGAGCCTTCTTAATAGCTTCTAACAATTCGTTATATTCTTCAAAGGCAGGATATTGTGGATAATCCTTTTTAATAGCGTCTGTAGTGCGGAATAAGAATCCCGCTTTTGAGGCTTCAATCATACCCAGGTCATTAAAACTGTCACCGGAAGCAATGGTTTCAAATCCACAGGATTGTAAGGCTTTTACTGTAGTGTATTTGGATTTTTCACATCTCATGGTAAAGCCGGTAATAGTTCCGTCTTCCGCAACTTCTAAGGTGTTACAAAAGATGGTTGGCATACCAAGCTTTTTCATAAGAGGAGCAGCGAATTGCTCAAATGTATCGGATAAGATAATGGCTTGTGTAGTATCTCGTAATTCATCCAAGAATTCT
>JAILMB010000021.1 GCA_024692825.1 Lachnospiraceae bacterium
GGTATTTCTAACGTCGTCTTCTTCTAAAATCCCCAAATCCAGAGCCACCAGCAATTCATCAAATACGATGATTCCCTTCACAGCCATTTCTTCTCTATCTCCAAGAGTCGTCACGCTGGATTTTGCAATAGCAGAATCAAATTCTTCATTCCTTTTTAAAAAATCACCATCAAATTTTACTTTTGCTTTTTCAATTACTTGATTAAATAGTAGCTTTGCTTCCTTTTTCGTAAAGGCTTTTTCTTCTTCTGACATTTGAAAATAGAAGCCATAATCCTTTGGAGCATGAAACACCTCTACCTCTTTCAACTCTTTTAAAATGGAGATTTCCCCTGAACTGTCATCCTTTAAAAATTGGCAAAACAGCACCGGAAGTCCATGGCCGGCGCCACGAATCGTAGCCCCAATGGCAGATTGGGTTTTTCCCTTTCCATCTCCGGTATAAATCTGAATCATAAAACTTCTCCCTCCCAAAGATTTTTCTATGCTCTTGGCAGCTTCCATCGAAAATGTGCAGCTAACAATCGAAGGACCATAACTATAGCAGCCCCAACAATCATGGAAATGACATTTCCTAGTTTCTCCCAGGTCAATGCGCAGCCCATAGCTCCTAGAATGGAAGCACATGCATAAAAGTGTTTTACAAATACATAAGGTGTATTTCCTGCTAACACGTCTCTTAAAATACTTCCACCTACGCCGGTTATTGTTCCTACAAAGATTGGCAAAAACAATCCACTGTCTGCAACGGTTTGATTACAGGTCGCTACCCCAACCACTGTAAATACCCCAAGTCCCAAGGTATCCATAATTAAAAGAGTACGGTCAAAAGCCGCCTGATGGGCATTAACCACCATTCTCACCTTTGGCCAGAACACCACCAAAGAAGTTGCAATAGCAATAATTGCATAGACGGGATCTTTAAAGGCTGCCGGCGGAATATTTCCAATTAAAAGATCTCGTAATACCCCACCTCCAACTGCCGTTGTAAGGCCCATAATCATAACCCCTAATACATCCATCTTTTTTTCTACTGCCACAAAGGCACCTGCCACTGCAAAGGCTACCGTACCTATTATTTCAAATATAAATATAATAATGTCGATCATATTACATCCCTGCACTTATTCTAGTTTAAAAATAATCTATTACATATCTACTACATTCTTTCAAAATATGCAACGAAAACATAAAAAAGGATATCGATGTACCGATATCCCTTTTGCATTCTTTTTGTTTATTTTATTATTCCCCTTCAGCCAAACTTTCTGTGCCATCGGTGGATTCTGTTCCTGATGTTGTATCTGCAACTTCTTCCTCTGGCAAACCGGCGTCTGTGGTTTTTCCAACTAAAGTTTCATAAAATGTAGCATTCACTGTCACATTAACAGCCCCTGTAAGAGTCGTATTCGAATTAGCCGGAACACAACTTACATCAGTAACTAAGCATCGATATTTGCACTCATCCAGCTGTTCTAAAATCGACATTGCCTCACTATAGCTTCCACAGGTATAAGAAAGCGAAAACGTTCTTCTCACTTGATTTCCCTCTACGGTAACGGGAGAAAATCCCAACGTATAAGAAGCGGTATTTGCCAGCAAATCATTCAGGAAATTAATTTCATTGGTACGATTGTTGTAGCTTTCCATTCGAGGGGAGGAGGCATCCATCTTTGAAAGAAGACTTTCCATATTCTCATATTCTTTTACTTTTTCCTCTGCTGCCTCTACATCAGCTGTTAAGGTGGTCTTTTGCCCGTTTAACGTCTGCTCCTGGTTTCGAAGTGGTAAATCTACTACGTAATAGTAGAATACTAAAACCAAAAGAATCCCAAGGATAACTAACAGTACCTTTTCTCTTTGGGTAAAATCCTTACTAAGCGCCTTCATTTATTCCACCTCCCCTTCTGTCTCTACATCTTTTAAGTAAATTGTAACCTGGGCGGTAGCATTTGATGTGCCGCTTAGGGAAGAAATATCTGAAGTCTCGGAGTCAAACACAATCCCTTCATCTCCTGTGGTTGCGGCAACCACTTCGCAATGGTCTACCATTTCATCCTCTTCTAATTCTGCCACAATACTTCCGATTTCCTGGAAGGTAACACCTGTAATAGGGATGTTTACTTCATTTCCTGTAATGGACCAAGATCCTACATTTGCTTTGCTTATAATATAGGTATTGATTAACTCTACCACAGCCTTTCGATCCTGCAGCACCAGTTCATCATTTGTCATTCCTGAATAGGTGTAGTGGGAATATTCTTCCTCTAATTCTCCATAAGAAGCAATTGTCTCCTCTGCTGCACTCAAACGATTCTCGAGAGAGTTCACCTCAGTAGCTAATTTATTGTATGCCACCAGACGATCCACAACAAAAAACTTCGACAACAAAGATGCGCACAAAACAATCACAATAATTCCCGGAATAACAACCTCAAGCTTTATCGGAGTGGTGCCTACTTCTGCAAAGTTAATCCTGTCTTTGGTAGGATAAGAAACCTTTTTTCTCTTCTTATCACCTTTATTCTGTTTTTCTGTTACTTCAGTTTTTTCAACTGTTTCATTTACATTATCCATACTTACATGTCCTGTAAGATTCCCATAGCCTGGAGCAAGGAATCTCCCTCTTCTACGTTTTTATTGGCATCTTGGCAAAACTTTTCCCATGCAGAATATACAGGCATATCTAACTGTTCAGCAATGGCTGCCTTTAAATTTGAAATATTTGCTCCACCACCACAGACCCAAATCTCATCCAGGTTGTTGTCTTGCATACTATAGCGTAAAAAATTCATAGTTCTCATTAATTCAACTGCGATATTTGTAAACGCATTTTTACATTCGTCACTGTCCTGGCAGTCCTTATGATTGGTGATGAGATAGGTGTGAGCGATATGCTCATCCACTCCCATGGTCTCTGCCATCATTCTCTCTACTGTACTAAGTCCTGTATCAAGTACATGGGTAGTCAAATACTCTTCTCCATGGAAAACATCCATTCGAATAGACTGATATCCAAGATTTAAGATACAGTAATCTCTCGTCTCATTTTTTGTTTCATATTCCCGAATCAGTGCTCTGTAAGAAGAAATCAACGGTGCTGCCTTTGCCAGTTTTAATCCTGCTTTGCGAAGCATTGCCCTTGAGCTTTCAATAAGTTCCTTTGGCACTGCTGCCGCAAGAACATCTATCGTACGCTCCTCTTCATTTACGGAACGAACTGCATAATCAAAAATATAGTCCTTTAATTCTTCTGTAATATAATCACGGAATTCATAAGGCAGGTTGTATAAAAGTTGATCTCCTGTCATCAAAGGCATGGTAACATTTCGAATGTAAACCCGCTCTCCCATCATAACAAGAGCTGCCTTTCCAGCTGAAATTCCGTTTGCCTTCATGGTTTCCCGCAAAAATTCCCCCATAGTTTCCTGAGAAACTACAATACCATTTTTCACGAGATTTTCCGGCATTTCCGCTACTACAGTTTTTTTGATTTTCTTACCTGACACCAGAACCAATTTTAAACTTTCATGTCCAATGTCAATTCCTAAAACATTTGCCATAACAATCCTCGTCTTTAAGTAAACTATTTATCTATAGAAGCAGTGCATCTAAATACCACTGCACAAGAGGTTCTCCAAACATTAAAACAACCCAGGTAGCAACTGAAATAAAGGGTCCAAAAGAAATTTTTTCTTTTCCTTTTGCAAATATTAGTCCTACCACTGCTGCCAACATAACTGTAAACATTCCACCAATCAGTCCTAAGTAGAGTCCCATAACAAAAAACAGTTTGATATCTCCGCCTCCCAAGCTTTCTTTTTTCAATATCCTATCCATAACAATAGATAGAATCAAAAAACCAAAGCCAAAACCAAAGCCTGCGGCTATGTGTCCCAAAATATAAGTCAGATTCACATTTAAAAAGGGTAGAGATAAAATCCATGCCAAAACTGATATGATAAGACACCCATCGGGAATCTCAAATATCTCTAGATCCACTAAACTCAAGCAAAATAAACAACAGGCGAAAATAAAATCTCTTATAAAGAGTACCGATAAACCATCCTGTAAGAACATCACTACGCTAATGACACCAAAGAAAACTTCTGTCAGTGGGTAGCGAATGGATATCTTTGTCCCACAATAGCGGCATTTCCCTTTGCTCACTATATAGCTAACAACAGGAATCAAATCTTTTGCTGATAGCTCATGCTTGCAGACTGGGCAAATACTTCTTCCTTTTATAAAACTCTTCTTTCTTGAAATTCGCCAGGCTGCGCAATTTAAAAAGGAGCCAAACACCATTCCCAATATAAGAGCAATGACTGCAAAATAAACAATCATCCAAGTCTCTAATTCACTAAGTTCTATTAATTTCATCCTACATCGATCCATACATGCCAAACATGGCAACATAAATTGCAATAACTACATATCCTGCAAATCCGGCAATAAAAACTAAAATTGCCGGTTCCATCTTCGATAATGCTGCACTGATTGCCGTCGCTAACTCAGCATCATAATATGTGGCAATGGTAGATAGAGTAGCTGAAAGTTCTCCGGATTCCTCACCTACTGCTGTCATATCCGTTAAGATATCCGGCATACAACCACTGTCTTTCATTGCCTCTCCAAGGGTGTGTCCCTCTTCGATTTGTCCTGTCATTTTTCCCACTTCCTGGGAAATATAATAATTATCCAATGCCTTCGCTGTGATACTAACTGCTTTCGTAAGGGGAAGGCCTGCATCAATCATGGTAACCAGGGTATTTGAAAACTGACTAGCTGCATTTAATTGTTGAATATTTCCAAGAACCGGCATCTTTAGGCTAAGTTCAGCAATTTTCAGTCTTCCTTCTTCCGTGTTCGCATAGACTTTATAGACAATCACCCCAACAATAACAACCACCACAATTATTGCCCAATACTTTTGGAAAAAGTTTGAGACAGCAATTAAAGATAGGGTAATAGAAGGTAACTCCGCATCCATTCCATCAAAAATATCAATAAAGGTAGGGATTACTTTTACCATCATTACAATCACTACTACAATCCCTAAAACCAATACAAAGGCTGGGTACATTAACGCGCCCTTTACCTTTGCCCCGATTTTCGTCTGTTTGTCAAAGTGTTCATACATTGATTTGAAGGAGGTATCTAAATTTCCTGACTCCTCTCCTGCACGAATGGATTCGATAAAGGTGGTAGGTAAAAGTCCTGCACCGTTTTCTTCAAAACTGGATGCCAGGGAACGTCCACCCTCTACGTCAGTTGATACTTTCTTCAACAACTTCTTCAATGCCTTATCTGTGGTCTTTTGATACACCAAATTCACAGCTCTCGAAATCGGAATACCAGATTCTAAGATAATTGCAAATTGAGAGCACATTACTGTGAACTCTTTGTTATTTAATTTCGTTCCGCCTAAATCTCTCGTAAGAAGGCTTTCTTTTCCCTCTTCCACAGGAGTGACTTTTAATACAATGTCGCACTCCGCCTTTATGCGGTCAATGGCATCCATCTCATTATAGCCTTCGATTACACCGTTGACTTTCGCCCCGTCTTTTGAAATTGCAGAATATTTGTATGTAATCAAATCTTACTCCTATCCTTCGCCTAAATAGCGTTTTTCTTTACATAAGTCTCATCATGCGCATAAGATATGGCCGTTTCCTTCGTAATTAATCCGGAACGGAACAGCCGAACCAACGCCTGATCCATGGTCTGTCCACCAATAGCTGCAGAAGTAGCTACTGCATTTGCAATCTGAGGTGTATTTCCAGAACGAATGAGATTTCGAATAGCATCTGTCACCTGCATGTATTCTACACCCAATGCACGTCCACCCCCGATTTTAGGAAGCAACTGCTGTGTAATAACTGCAACTAAACACATAGATAACTGCAAACGAATCTGGTTTTGTAATCCTTCCGGGAATACCTGAACCATACGGTCAATGGAATCAGATGCTGAGCCTGTATGTAAGGTACCAAACACCAAGTGACCGGTTTCTGCTGCTGTAATAGCAGTTTCAATGGTATCTTTATCACGCATCTCACCAATAAGTATTACGTTTGGATCCTCACGAAGGGAAGCACGTAGTCCTTCCGAAAAGCTTGCTGTATCCTTTCCAACTTCACGTTGGTTAATAGCACATAAATCCGGCTTATAAATATACTCCACAGGATCCTCTAACGTTACAATGTGACTTTTGTGAGTATGATTAATCTTATCAATTAAAGCTGCCAATGTAGTAGACTTACCTGAACCGGTTTCACCTGTAACCAGGACGATTCCCTTATGTAGATTTACAAGATCCATAACAGAAGGTGGTAATCCTAAATTTGCTAAATCCGGAATATTTTCACTTAATAAACGCAGTGCTACGGAAGGGATTCCCTGCTGTTTAAAGATATGGATACGACAACGGTTTCCGGCAAAACTTCCTGCTGCGTCTAACTCCCCTACTTCCATAAGGGTGCGATAGCCTGCCTCACCGCCTAGAACCTTTGCATATTCATGTGCCTCTGCTTCCGTAATCGGTTCCGGACACATATCCTCTAGTCCACCACTTACTCTGTATTTCGGAGGTAATCCTGCGATTAAATGAATATCAGAACCACCGTCATTTTTTGCCTTTGCAACCAATTCATCCACTGTCATCATAAGCTTAATCCTCCTCGTTTGTTACACGCATCACTTCTTCTGCGCTTGTAATTCCCTCTTCCATCATACGGATGGCATTCTCTCTCATAGAAACAAATCCTGTAGTTGAGGATTTTAAGGTTTCTTCTATTACAGACCGTTTCTCCTTTTCAGAAATCATCTCTCTAACGGTCTGATTCATAGGAAGCATCTCAAAGATAGCTGCTCTGCCGCGATATCCTGTATTAAAGCACTCCGGGCAACCGGCTCCCCGATAGAATTTCATTCCCGGTTTCTTTGGTAATCGAAGGGCCTCCAACTCTTCTTCTGTCGGTTCATATTCTTCCTTACAATTTGGACAAATTCGACGAACCAGACGCTGTGAAATAATGCCGCGAAGAGCGGATGCTGTCAGATACGGTTCTACTCCAATATCCTGAAGACGTTCAATGGTTCCCACCGCATCATTGGTATGAATGGTAGATAAAACCAATCGGCCTGTAATGGCTGCTCTCATGGCAATCTCTGCTGTTTCTCCATCACGGATTTCTCCAACCGCAACAATATCCGGATCCTGACGAAGAATAGCTCTAAGACCTGCTGCAAAGGTCATGCCTGTCTTTTCATTAATCTGTACCTGATTTACCCCATCGACATTATATTCCACAGGATCTTCTAAGGTGACAAGATTGACTTCAGGTTTATTAAGCTCATTTATCATGGCATACATGGTGGTTGTTTTACCTGAACCCGTAGGTCCTACCAACAAAATCACTCCGGAATGCCATTGCATCATTTTATTGAAAATCTCTTCATCTCTGCCGGTAAGTCCCACATTTTCCTTGGTTACCCGGCCATCTGATTTATCCAAAAGTCTGGCTACTATTTTTTCTCCATACACAGTAGGTAAGGTAGAAACACGTAAATCAATGTCTTTTCCTCTGGCCCTTACATTAAAACGTCCATCCTGAGGAACTCTTTTTTCTGAAATGTCCAAACCTGAAACAACCTTGATTCGAGCAATTACGGAATTTTGCAGATCCTTTGGCACCGTAAGTATCTCACGCATAACGCCATCAATTCTCATGCGGACATATAAATCTTCCTCACGGGGTTCAATGTGAATATCACTGGCTCTTTCATCTACTGCACGCTCGATAATGGAGTTTACAAGTCGAATGGTAGGAGCATTTGAAACAGTATCATCTCCAATTACATTTGCACCAAAGGCCCCTGTAGCCGGTGTCACATCCCCTGTTCCCGAGCTTTGAGACTCCATTTTCATTTCTTCAATGGCCTTTGCCGCTCCTTCATTTCCATACAGAATCTGAATGGCATATTCTACAGAAGAAGACCTAGCAACCATCGGAACCACTTTTTTACGAGCCGATTTTTTTACCTCTTCAATGGCATAAAAATTCAGAGGATCGCTCATGGCAAGATAAATCTCATCTCGCACAATCTGTACCGGAACAACATTGTACTGTTTTGCAATGGTTTTTGGCACAGCGGAAGCTAGTTCGATAGGAATCTTTACCTGCGTCAAGTCAACATACTCAATACCTAACTGCATCTGTAAGGATTCTATCAATTGATCCTCTGTAATAATATTATTATCTATTAGTACCGTACCTAATCGGTCTTTTGATTCTTTTTGAATTTCTAGTGCACGGTTCAACTGCTCTTCGTTGATCGTACCTGCGGCTATTAATAATTCTCCAAGTCTACGATAAGTAGCCATGATTCTCCCCTCCACGAAATAGCATATGTTTCTGCTTTTATTTTACCTCATTATTCGGAAAATTCAAATAATTTACTTACAGTTTATCTAATTGAGCGAAAACGAAAAGAAGCTGCTTTACATATAGTAAAACAACTTCTTTATTCTTGAAATTTATCGAACTGTAATCTTGTCTAATTTCCAGATATCATCCACATACTCCTGGATGGTTCGATCAGAAGAAAACTTTCCGACATTTGCAACATTTAGCATTGCCATCTTTGCCCAACGTGCTTCATCTTTGTAGGCTTCTTCGATTTTTGCCCTTGCTTCTGCATAGGAACGGAAGTCCAAAAGATTGAAATAGGTATCTGCAAACTGTGTTGACTGAGTATTCAACAATGAGTTATATAGTGGTCTAAATAGTTCCGGATCATTTGGTGAGTAAAATCCGTTAATTAATTGCATAAGTACTCTTCGAATGTCCTGATCGTTATTGAAGATGCCCATAGGATCATAATCTCTATTATGCTCATGAGCAATTACCTCATCTGCACTCATACCAAAGATAAAGGCATTCTCCTCGCCCATTTCCTGTACCATTTCAACGTTGGCACCATCCATCGTACCAATGGTTACTGCCCCGTTTAACATGAACTTCATGTTTCCTGTACCGGAAGCTTCCTTTGAAGCAGTTGAAATCTGTTCGGATACATCAGCTGCTGCAAAAATCCATTCAGCATTGGATACGCGGTAATCCTCAATGAAGACAACCTTAATCTTTCCGTTAATGGAAGGATCGTTATTAATTACAGCTGCTACATTGTTAATCAGCTTAATGGTAAGCTTTGCAATCTGGTATCCTGCTGCTGCTTTTGCACCGAAGATAAAGGTTCTTGGATAATAATCTCTTTCCGGATGATCCTTCATCTCATTATACAAATACATTACATGCAAGATATTTAACAGCTGTCTCTTGTATTCATGAAGACGTTTAACCTGTACATCAAAGATGGAACGTGGGTCTACTTCAATTCCATTGTGTTCTCTAATATACTTTGCAAGACGAACTTTATTCTTGTACTTGATGTTCATAAATTCCTGCTGAGCCTTTTTGTCCTCTGCATAAACCTCAAGTTTTTTCATCTTTGACAAATCTGTAATCCACTCTGGACCAATATGATCTGTTACCCAATCTGCAAGAAGCGGATTTCCATGAAGTAAGAATCTTCTTTGGGTAATTCCATTTGTCTTATTATTAAACTTTTCCGGATACATATCATAGAAATCTTTCAAAGACTGTTTTTTCAAGATCTCTGTATGTAGTGCAGCAACACCGTTTACAGAATAGCCTGCACAAATTGCAAGGTGAGCCATCTTAACCTGGCCATCACATACAATTGCCATACGCTGCTTTTTATCATTGTCTCCAGGGAATTTATTCTCAATATCCAAGCAGAAGCGACGATTAATCTCTTCTACAATATTGTAGATACGTGGAAGCAAACGTGAGAAAATCTCGATTGGCCACTTTTCAAGCGCTTCTGACATAATGGTATGGTTCGTATAAGCTACACACTTTGTAGTGATATCCCATGCTTCATCCCAGCCCATCTTATGCTCATCCATTAACAGACGCATTAACTCGGCTACCGTTAAGGTTGGATGGGTATCATTCATCTGGAAGGTCACCTTCTTTGGCAAATCATGTAAATCCTTATGTGACTTTAAGAACTTATCAATTGCTCGCTGCAAAGATGCAGATACAAAGAAATACTGCTGTTTTAAGCGAAGTTCCTTTCCTGAAACATGATTGTCATTTGGATAAAGGACTTCTACCAGACTTCGGGCAAGATTTTCATCCTCAACCGCTTTTTGATAATCTCCCTTATCAAAGCTCTCCAAAGAAAATACCTGTTTTGGTACCGCATCCCAAATCATAAGAGAATTGACTACGTTATTTCCATATCCAACGATTGGCATATCATATGGTACAGCCATAACAGAGCTATAATCCTTTTGGATAAACTCGATTCTGCCATCCCCTTTATCCTCTGATGTAACGTATCCGCCAAATTTTACTTCGTACTCGTACTCTGAACGTTTTAACTCGAAAGGATAACCGTTTTTCAACCAATCATCCGGTACTTCCTTCTGATTTCCATCTTCGATTTTCTGCTTAAACATTCCGTAGCGATAGCGGATACCACAACCGTAGGCTGCGTAACCCAAGGTTGAAAGAGAATCTAAAAAGCAGGCTGCCAGTCTTCCCAATCCACCATTTCCTAGAGCTGGATCCGGCTCTTCATCTTCGATGTTTTCAAGGTCAAATCCCAATTCATCCAACACCTGTTGAACTTCCTTGTATGCCTTTAGGTTAATCATGTTATTTCCAAGCAAACGTCCGATCAAAAATTCCATTGACATGTAATACACAATCTTTGGATCTTGATCGTCCATTGCTTTTTGTGTCTTTAACCATGCATCAATGACATAGTCTTTTACAACTAGTGCAACTGCCTGATACACTTCCTGGTTAGAGGCCTCATCTAAGTCTTTACGATAAAGTCGACGTACGTTTTCCTTTATCTCAGCTTTGATTTTTTCTTTGTTAAATGCAGGTGTTTTCATAAGCACATTCTCCCCCGTTGTATTTTCGTTAGTTGTTCTTTGAAACGCTGAGGTTAACTTTTTCCCCATTAATGTTCCAAGATTTTTCATATCCTTCTACAGTTCCCTTCTGAAGTCCTGTTGCCAAAACTTCTGCTGCCACACTCTCTCCATATTTTGTAAAGATAGCTTCAATCTTTTCAGATCCTTCGTAAGCTACAGTAATATGATCCATAACTTCGAATCCAGCTTCTTTTCTCATTGTCTGAATCTTGGAAATAATCTCTCTTACAAATCCCTCTTCTAAGAGTTCTTCTGTAAGATTTGTATCGAGAACAACGGTTACCTCATTATCTCCATCAGAAACAAATCCTTCCTGAGATTCCTGGGTAATTAACAAGTCCTCTTCTGCTAACTTAATAGATGCATCCACATCTGGTAAGGTGATAAATCCATCTTTTTGAAGCGCTTCATAAGCTGCATTTCCGTCTAATGATGCAAGAGCTTCCTGAATTCCCTTTAAGAACTTACCATACTTTGGTCCAACAGTACGAAGCTGTGGCTTAAAGGAATAGGTAGTAGCGGAAGATACATCCTTAGAGAACTCTGCATGTTTTACATTTAACTCATCTTCAATAATCTCAACATAGTATTCCGGCAATTCCTGTTCTGCCTTAATATACATGTTTCCGATTGGCTGACGGTTTTTAATATTTGCAGTATTTCTACATGCGCGACCAAATACAACAATCTTTAACAATTCCTTCATGTTCTCTTCTAATTCAGAATCGATCCATGCTTCATTCACTTCAGGGAAGTCACATAAATGAATTGACTCTGGTGCAGAAGTATCTAATGAACGAACCATATTCTGATAGATTTCCTCTGTCATAAACGGAATCATTGGTGCTGCGGCCTTTGAAACTGTAACAAGGCAGGTATAAAGGGTCATATAAGCATTGATCTTATCCTGTTCCATTCCCTTTGCCCAGAAACGTTCACGGCTACGACGTACATACCAGTTTGACAAATCATCCACAAAAGAATCAAGAGCTCTTGCTGCTTCTGGAATCTGATAAGAACCAAGGCGGGTGTCTACTTCTTTTACGGTTGAATTCAAACGAGACAATGCCCACTTATCCATAACAGATAACTTGTCATAGTCTAAGCTATACTTTGTAGCATCAAATTCATCAATATTTGCATAAAGAATAAAGAATGCATAGGTATTCCATAAGGTGCCCATGAACTTTCTTTGTCCTTCCTGAACTGCCTTACCATGGAAACGGTTTGGAAGCCAAGGTGCTGAGTTAATGTAGAAGTACCAACGGATTGCATCTGCACCATAGGTTTCAAGTGCATCGAAAGGATCTACTGCATTTCCCTTTGACTTTGACATCTTCTGACCATTTTCATCCTGAACATGTCCTAATACAATTACATTTTCATATGGAGCCTTGTTAAATAACAAGGTGGATTCTGCCATTAATGAATAGAACCATCCACGGGTCTGATCCACTGCTTCAGAAATAAACTTTGCAGGGAACTGCTGCTCAAACTTATCCTTGTTTTCAAATGGATAATGATGCTGAGCAAATGGCATTGCTCCTGAGTCAAACCAGCAGTCAATTACTTCTGGAACTCTTCTCATAGTCTTTCCGCAGTCAGGGCAGGTAAAGGTAACTTCATCAATATAAGGTCTGTGAAGTTCTACCTTTGCATTTTCAGGATTTCCACTTCTTTCTGCAAGCTCTGCACGGGAACCGATTGCTTCTCTGTGTCCACAGTCTTCACATTCCCAAATGTTAAGTGGTGTACCCCAATAACGGTTTCTTGAAATACCCCAATCCTGAATATTCTCTAACCAATCACCGAAACGTCCTTTTCCAATGGATTCAGGAATCCAGTTTACCGTGTTATTATTTCGAATTAAATCCTCTTTTACTTCTGTCATCTTGATGAACCAAGATTCTCTCGCATAGTAAATAAGTGGAGTATCACATCTCCAGCAATGAGGATAGTCATGTTCAAACTTAGGAGCTGCAAATAAAAGACCTCTCTTGTCAAGCTCGATTAAAACTTCAGGATCTGCAGATTTTACTCCCTTATCCATTTCAGCCTGAGTAGGCTTTGCACGCATTCCGCCAAAAGGTGTTTCATCTAACATTTCACCTTTTTCATTCACCATCTGTACAAATGGAAGATCATAGTTTCTTCCTACATTTGCATCGTCCTCACCAAAGGCAGGAGCGATGTGTACGATACCGGTACCATCTGTCATGGTTACGTATTCATCACAAGTAACAAAGAAGCCTTTTTTATGCTGCTTATCAGCGCGAACCTTTGCGCAGTCATAAAGTGGTTCAAACTCTTTATACTCTAAATCTTTTCCTGTGTATGACTCTAAGACTTCATATGCCTTTTCATCGCTTCCTTCTTCAACCAAAGAAGCCAATACACTGTCAGCCAATGCCTTTGCCAAATAGTAGGTATATCCATCAGCTGCCTTCACTTTTACATAGGTCTCATGTGGGTTTACACAAAGTGCAACGTTTGATGGCAATGTCCAAGGTGTTGTGGTCCATGCCAAAAAGTATGCATCTTCTCCAGTCACCTTAAAACGAACGATTGCAGAACGTTCTTTTAACGTCTTATATCCCTGTGCAACCTCCTGTGATGAAAGAGGAGTTCCACAACGAGGGCAGTAAGGAACTACTTTAAATCCCTTGTAAAGTAATTTCTTGTCCCAGATTTCTTTTAGTGCCCACCATTCAGACTCAATAAAATTGTCATCATAGGTTACATATGGGTCGTCCATATCAGCCCAGAAGCCTACGGTTCCTGAGAAATCTTCCCACATTCCTTTATATTTCCATACAGATTCCTTACATTTATCAATGAAAGGTTCCATTCCGTATTCTTCAATCTGTTCTTTTCCATTTAATCCAAGAAGCTTTTCTACTTCTAATTCTACTGGAAGACCATGAGTATCCCATCCAGCCTTACGGGGAACGTATTTGCCCTTCATTGTCTGGTAACGAGGAATCATATCTTTAATAACACGGGTTAAAACGTGACCAATATGTGGCTTTCCATTTGCTGTTGGAGGTCCATCATAAAAGGTATAGGTTTCTCCTTCTTTACGAGAATCCATGGATTTCTGGAAAATATCATTTTCATCCCAGAATTTTTCAATCGCCTTCTCCCTGTCTACGAAATTTAAATCTGTGTCAACTTTCTTGTACATCTGTTTACATTTTTCCCTTCTATGTAAATAATCTTTTCTTTATATTATGAAACGACAAGTATCTCACTCATCGCATTTCATTTTATAATTCTTGTCCGTACAAAACGGCGCTATCATTATCTAAAGTGTCACCATCCTCAGTGGTAGATGGTACTTCATCCTGCGTGGTTCCATCTTCTGTGGTAGAGTCCTCACCATAATTTTCTAAGAACTGCTCTACCTCATCTGGATCTGTCAAATCAATATCATAGATATCTTCATATTCATTCAAAATCGCATCTGTAAGGGCTGCACTTGAGCCGGCAAGTCCCCAGAATACAAAGCATAGAATAATAGAAATCACTGCTGTAATAATACCAGCAATTGCCATTCCTTTTCCCATGCCCCTTCCTTTTGCAAGCTGAATAATACCAAATATAATGGCAAGGATACCTGTGACTACATTTACGCAGCTGCAGAAGAACACCAATGAAATAATACCTAATACCAAGGAAGCAATACCAAATCCTATCCGCTTATCGCCTGAACTTTGACGATTGTTTCCATCATTGTAAGGATTCTGATTGTAACCTCCATATGGATTTTGTCCATTGTTGTTTCCGTATGAATTCTGTCCATTATTGTTTCCGTATGGGTTTTGCTCAAAAGACTCCTGTGAAGACCCGTAATTGTTATTGCCTGATTCATTATCATAATAACTATTATTTGAAGAAGTTCTCTGAGTCGTTTCTTCCTGGAAGTAATCTTCTGAAAAAGTTCTCTTTTCGTTATTATTTTCGTCCATCAATTTTCTCCCTATTCCCTTAATAAAAGTCTATGGAATCTATGATTTCTGACCAATCAATAGATCCGTTCATATGTAATATTCCGAAATATATTCCGAAAAAAAGTAGAATCAAAAGTGCCATTCCTACATTGATTGCGCCAAGTATTCCTCCTATGGTAGCAACTCGATTTGCCTCAAAGTTTTTCCTCTGTAAGAAGAATAATACAATAGACACAACGCCTAAAGGCAATCCCACAAAGGGTTTGCAGATAAACACATAGGATAGTGTCGCTGTCAAAAGGCAGGCAAAACTAAACAGTCTGTCCTTCTTTTCATTCATAGCGTCATCCTCCAACCTTTTAATCCACGATTTAGACTATCATATTTCCTCCCCTATCGCAAGAAAAAGGCACCTCTTCAAGTGCCTTTTCCAAAATACTTCCCTCTATTTAATTATATTCCATGATTCTACTTTTAAGTATCCATCCGTCTTTGAAACAGGGATAGATCTTTGAAACATGCCTCCATCCCTGAACCATGGATTATTGGTCTGATTCATAAAAATCAAGGACTTTCATGAAGTAGTCTTTTCTATCCTTATCATTTGCATTAAAGATTTCATGCTTTGAATCCGGATAGCTGTATTTTTTGATTCCGGGATTATTTTCTAAAAACTTTTCCTGTCCTTTGGGTTCTACCATTGTATCAAGCCCCGCCTGAAATAAAATGGTAGGTGTTGTTATCTTATCGGCGTCACGAATGACTCTCTTCATTGCTTTCAAAGATTCTCTGCACCACCGATAAGTACCACCATTTACCTGATAGTATTTGTTTTGTTTTTTCAGCTCAAACAAGTAGTGATGTCGTACCTCTGACTGAGCCGAACAGTTCGGATAGGTATTCACCCCGTCAAATCCATGCTGTCCCGGAAGATACTTCTCATCCCATCTGGCAATCACTGACCATCCCACAAGAAGCTTTACAACAAGAGGGGATGTTCCCCTAAAATTTAGTTGCATCATAGGTGACGACAAAATTGCTTTTTTAAAATCCTTTGGATGAGACTCGAGATAAATTGCTCCAATACATCCACCCATAGAGTGACAGTATAGATAATAGTTTTTAGACAAGGATTTCTCTGAAACCACCTTATCTACAAATATCTTTAAATCATCTACATAGGATTGGAATCTGGTTGCATGCACCCGGTCTAGTTCTTTTGTTTCACGGTAGGAATATCCATGGCCTCTATGTTCAATAAAAAACACGGAATATCCTGATTCATAAAAGTAATACACCATCTCGTGGTATTTTGGAAAGAATTCGCAAAAACCATGAGAAATGACGATAGATGCTTTTTCTTCATCATTTATTAAATAATAATAGTGAATCGGTTTCTCATCATATCCTAAAAAGTCCCCTTCCTTCACCTGAGCCAGCACCGGTTTTACCTCCGACTCCATTCGCTCATCAAAGTCTTTCTCCCCAAATAGAAAATCCTTTTCTTTATAGTCTCTTATCATTTTATTCTCCAACTTCAAATCTATTTATGAAGTTTCCTCGATTACTCTGCGTGCCATATCAGGATAATTGGTAATTACCGAATCCACCTTTGCAGCCACACACATCTTTACATATTCTTCTTCGTTTACGGTCCAGACATTTAACTTTAGGCCATTCTTTTTACACGCTTCCACAAAGCCGGGATACTGCAAATTATAAAGAGCCGGATGAAGGGCATTTACACCGTGTTTCTTTCCGTACTCAGCCATATCAATCGGTCCATCTCCATATAAAAATCCAACTTCTGTATTTGGATCTAATTCATGAATTTTTACCACCGTATAGTGGTTAAAGGATGAATAAAAGACTCTGTCCTCCATTCCCATTTCCTTTGTAAGAGCAAGAATTTTTTCTTCAATTGGATAAAACACGATTCCAGTTTTAATCTCAATATTTATAACCAGATTGGTTGGCTTTACAAGTTCAAACACCTCTCTCATAGTTGGAATATCAGCGTGAGGGTATTCCTTCATATGATTATTGAAATTAAACTTTCGAAGCTCATCAAGGGTATAGTCTTTAACCCAGCCCTTTCCATCAGAGGTTCGATCAATTTTTTCATCGTGAATTACAACAATTTCACCATCTTTTGTCATCTGAACATCCAGTTCAAACCCATCTGCACCTAATTCAATTGCCTTTTTAAATGCCTCCATTGTGTTTTCCGGAGCATAACCTGATGCTCCACGATGTGCTAAAACTAACATTTTATATCCTTCTTTCTTAAAGGGATTAGTCGTCAAAATCGAAGGCGTCTAATCCGGTTTTTCCTTCTTTTGTATCGCCATGTTTTACAAACATCATTGTAATAAAGGCGAAAATCATAAATGCAGCTGCATATACAAAGTAAATACCGTATCCAAGATGCTCTAACAAAAAGCCGCAGAAAATTGGTGTAATAATCTGAGCGGTCATACTAAAGGTATAGTAGTATCCTGTAAATTTACCAACGTCACTTCCTTTACACATCTCAAGTACCATAGGAAGTGAATTTACATTAATTGCTGCCCATGCCAAACCAATTAACGCAAATACAATGTATAAAACATTTGAAAAAGCGTCATGGGTGCTTGTATATACAAGACCAAACAAATAGCAGGAAGTCATAATAATGATTCCCCCCAGGATACTCTTTTTACGTCCAATCTTTCCTGATATATATCCGACCGGAATATAGGATAGAATTGCTCCAGCATTTGCGATCAAAAGACAAGTGGAGGCTCCACCCAGATTCTTCCCCCAGGTTTCTGCTGCAAATTTTGTAAACCAGGTTTCAACTGCATTGTAAGAAACAAACCAAAGTGCTACTGAAAAGAGTAAGAATATCAAGCTTCTTTTTACTTCCGGTGGAAGAACTTCATTTCCACTTCCATCATCTACCGCAAGGTTTTCTTCCGGATGAGCATCTTCGTACTCTTTCATCTCAACCATAATCTTTGCTTCATTAACAGTTGTCATAACAATAATCAAAGCCAAAATCATAATGGCTGCAACAATGGCAAAAATCAACATGTAATCAATATGTGCCATGCCTTCCGTTTTTGACTGAGGATAAAGAACTGCAGCAAGTCCAAGGTAAAGGATTCCGCCAACTGCTCCCATAAGATTAATGATGGCATTTCCCTGACTGCGGAATCTCTTTGGTGTCAAGTCAGGCATCAAAGCAACCGCCGGGCTGCGATAGGTTCCCATTGCTACTAAAAGTGCACCTAATACAGCAATAAATAAAACAAGTTTTGCAGTAGAAGGTGAAGCATAATAACTGTTATCCAACAGTGGAATAAAAATCATTAAAATCACTGCTGCTATAGTTCCAAATAGAATAAATGGTTTTCTCCGTCCCATGGGATTTTTACATTTATCTGAAAGTGTTCCAAAAATAGGAAGTAAGAAAAGTCCCAACACATTATCCGCTGCCATTACCGCACCACTTAAGGTCTCACCCATTCCAAAGGTGTCAGTTAAAATCAACGGCATAATATTGTTGTAGAGCTGCCAAAAGGCGCATATGGAAAGGAATGCGAATCCAATCCGAATAGTCTGTCCAGGTCTAAATTTCATTGTCAATTTCCCCCTCAATGTAATTTTTAGTATAAACCCCAAATCCATAATCAATCGTCCTCAATTATGAATTCAAAATTATTGTAACACTTGTGGATTTATATAAAAAGCCTTGACACTGAAGAATTTTTTTAGTTTTTTAATTAACTGAAATCCACAACTGTGATAGAATAATGCTACGCAAAAGAAACCATAATAGCAAAACCCATCAGCAATATGAAAGTTGCTATTTTTATGCAGTGAGGAAACGATATGTATATTCAATTAAATTCTCAGGTTATATACTATGAACACTTTGGAGAGGGTGAAAAACCTCTGATTCTATTACACGGAAATGGAGAAGATCACACCATCTTTGATGAATTATGTAATGAATTAGACTCCCATTTTGATATCTATGCCCTAGACTCCAGAGGTCAAGGTCTAAGTGCCACTCCAAAGGAATATCATTACAAAGACATGGCCGAGGATGTATTAAATCTAGTTTTATCTTTATCCATAAAATCGCCTGCCATTTTCGGTTTTTCTGATGGAGGCATTGTTTCTTTACTAGCTGAAATCGCTTCTCCAGGATCCTTTACTCACATCATTGCAGCAGGAGCGAATACAACACCGGATGCTTTATCATTCGGCGCCAGAAGGGAAATTAAAAGAGAGTTTAAGAAAAGCGGAAATCCTTTATCCAACCTTATGTTGACAGAGCCAAACATTACTCAAGTAGAATTATCCTCTATTTCCTGTCCAACCTTACTGCTTGGAGGGCAGAAGGATTTGATTTCTTCAAAGGAGTTTAAGAAAATGCAATCCGCTATTCCAAATTCTGAACTTGAAATCTTACCTGGAGAAGATCATGGCAGTTATGTGATTCACTCTTCTACCCTGGCACCTCGAATCAAATCATTTATCTTAGGAGAATAAAACAAGGATGCGATTAGACAAATATCTTTCTGACATGGGTGTCGGAACTCGAAGCGAATCCAAAAAATTCATAAAAGCAGGTCGAATTACTGTGAACGGAGCCATAACTACAGATGCTGCAATGCATGTTTCAAAAGAAGATGATGTCTGTTTTGATGAATCCCCTATTTCTTACGAGGAACACATCTACTACCTCATGAACAAACCTCAGGGGGTTATTACAGCAACCAAGGATAATAGCAAGAAAACAATTCTTGATTTAATAAAACCGGAAGACCGTCGAAAAGAGCTCTTCCCCGTTGGTCGTTTAGATAAAGACACAGAAGGTCTGCTTTTGATTACAAATAACGGAGCCCTGGCCCATCATCTTCTTTCTCCAAAACACCATGTTGAAAAAACCTACTACGCTGAAGTTTCTGGAATTGTTACTAAAGAAGATATTGATGTCTTTGCATCTGGAATGGAAATAGATCGAGGTGATATTTGTCTCCCAGCTAAGTTGAAAGTTCTTTCCACAACCAGTAATTCTAATAATGGAACCGAAATATCTCAAGTTGAAATCACAATCAGTGAAGGGAAATATCATCAGATTAAGCGCATGTGTCTTTGTCGTGGGCACGAGGTTTTATTCTTAAAACGTCTATCCATGGGTCCTTTAAAACTGGATAAATCCCTAGATCCAGGATTATATCGTCCTTTAACTTCTTCTGAAATCCTGGATTTATTGAACTGTTAGATGTCTTTTTAACCAATTCGTTATTTTTCAACATAAAAAAGTGATAAACCGAAGATGACCTTCGATTTATCACTTTTATTTTTAATGAATCTTTCCTTCATCACCTTTTATTAGTGCTTAGGAACAAGTTTTTCCATGCCACCCATATAAGGCTGTAATGCCTTTGGTACATTTACAGAACCATCTGCATTTAAGTTGTTCTCTAAGAAGGCAATTAGCATTCTAGGAGGAGCAACTACGGTGTTATTTAAGGTGTGAGCGAAATATTTGTTCTTATCTTTGTCTTTTACTTTAATACCAAGTCGTCTAGCCTGAGCAT
This sequence comes from Lachnospiraceae bacterium, assembly GCA_024692825.1. Taxonomy (GTDB): domain Bacteria; phylum Bacillota; class Clostridia; order Lachnospirales; family Lachnospiraceae; genus JAILEN01. The sequence continues at coordinate 20,589 of JAILMB010000021.1, forward strand.
CTCCAAGATTTGAACAAGAACCTACTTCAAAGTACTTCTGCTGTCTAGGGCTCCATGCTTCTACGTCACAGCTCTTCACCTTAAGGTCTGCTAAATCTCCGGAACAGCATTCCAAAGTACGTACTGGAATATCTAAAGAGCGGAATAAATCAACGGTATTCTGCCAAAGCTTGTCATACCAAACCTTTGAATCCTCCGGCTTACATACAACAATCATTTCCTGTTTTTCAAACTGGTGAATTCTGTAAACACCACGTTCTTCAATACCATGTGCTCCCTTTTCTTTACGGAAGCAAGGTGAGTAAGAAGTTAATGTATAAGGAAGATTTTCTTCGTCATTTAAGGTATCAATAAACTTACCAATCATGGAATGCTCACTGGTACCGATCAAGTATAAATCCTCACCTTCAATCTTGTACATCATAGCATCCATTTCGTCAAAGGACATAACACCTGTAACTACATTGGAACGAATCATAAAAGGAGGTATACAATAGGTAAATCCTCGATCAATCATAAAGTCTCTTGCATAAGAGATTACTGCTGAATGAAGTCTAGCAATATCTCCCATTAAATAGTAAAATCCGTTTCCTGCAACCTTTCCAGCTGCATCTAAATCAATACCATCGAAACGCTCCATAATATCTGTATGATAAGGAACTTCAAAATCAGGAGTTACTGGTTCTCCATACTTTTCAATTTCCACATTACAAGAATCATCTTTACCAATTGGTACCGAAGGATCAATAATATTAGGAATCACCATCATGCGCTTTTTGATTTCTTCATTCAGCTCATTTTGACGTGCTTCTAACTCAGCAAGGCGGTCTGCATTGGCTGTTACCTGTGCCTTTACCGCTTCTGCCTCTTCCTTTTTTCCTTCCTTCATAAGCATACCAATCTGCTTAGAAAGAGTATTTCTCTTTGCACGAAGGTCATCCCCTTCCTGCTGTACTGCACGAACTTCCTGATCAAGTTCAATTACCTCATCTACCATTGGTAACTTATGATCCTGAAATTTCTTTTTAATGTTTTCTTTTACAACATCCGGATTTTCTCTTAAAAATTTAATATCTAACATGAAAATCTCCTCACTTCACTTTATTAAAAGTAGATTAAAATTCTCCCTTAAGAGGGTATTTTGCAGTTAAAGAAGCTACGATTGCTCTAGCCTTTTCAACTCCTGCTTCCTGTTCTTTAATAACAGTAGCAATTGCTTCAGCAACCTGATCAAAATCGTCGGTATTTAATCCACGGCTAGTTGCTGCAGGTGTTCCAAGGCGGATTCCTGAAGTAACAAATGGTGACTTAGGATCATTTGGAACAGTGTTTTTATTTGCTGTAATGTGAGCCTGATCTAATAATGCTTCAATTGCTTTTCCTGTCAGTTCATAAGGAACTAAATCCACAAGCATTAAGTGATTATCTGTACCACCAGATACAATCTTAATATCACGATTCATAAGACCATTTGCTAAGGCCTGAGCATTATCTACAATGTTCTTTGCATATGTCTTAAATTCAGGAGATAATGCCTCTTTAAAGCACACTGCCTTTGCTGCAATTACATGCATTAATGGACCACCCTGAATTCCAGGGAATACAGCCTTATTAAAGTTGTATTTTTCATTTGCCTCATTGGTAGCTAAGATAAGTCCACCACGAGGTCCACGCAATGTCTTATGTGTTGTAGTAGTAACGATATCCGCATAAGGAACAGGAGACATATGGTATCCTGTTGCAACAAGTCCGGCAATATGAGCCATATCTACCATAAGAACTGCTCCAACCATATCAGCAATTTCTCTAAACTTCTTAAAGTCAATTGCTCTTGCGTAAGCAGATGCACCTGCGATAATCATCTTAGGCTTGCACTCTTTTGCAATACGTTCTACTTCATCGTAATCGATAAATCCTTCATCATTTACACCGTAAGGTACAATGTTAAAGTACTTTCCTGAGAAGTTTACAGGGCTTCCATGGGTTAAATGTCCGCCGTGATCAAGGCTCATACCCATAATGTTATCTCCCGGTTCACAAACAGCAAACTGAACTGCCATGTTTGCCTGTGCTCCAGAATGAGGCTGTACGTTTGCGTACTCGGCGCCAAACAATTCCTTTGCACGTTCTCTTGCCAACTCTTCAGCCACGTCTACAACTTCACATCCGCCGTAATAACGCTTTCCAGGATATCCCTCTGCATACTTGTTTGTAAGTACACTTCCCATAGCAGACATTACTGCCGGGCTTACCCAGTTTTCTGAAGCAATCAATTCGATATGTTCACTCTGGCGGGCAAACTCATCACAAATCACCTTTGCAATTTCAGGGTCTACATTTTTAATATCGTCAATGCTGTACATCTTTTTTCTCCTTTTTCCTTTAAAAATTTATTTTGATTATACAATTAATCCTTCGTTTTCTTTTGTTGCTTTTTCAGCTTTTTTCTTTGTCTTTTTCTTCTTTGATTCATCTATCTTTGCTGACTTGGAATTTGCTCTCATTAAGAACCAAAGTTCTGTAGCCAGGCAAATGGATGAATAAGTACCTGTGATTACACCAACTAACAATGGAAGTGCAAACTCACGAATGCTTGATGTTCCTAAGATAAGAAGCATAAGTACCATGATTGCTGTTGTAAGTGATGTTGTAACAGATCTTGATAAAGTCTGTGAAATACTTTCATTTGCAATACGTGCCAAAGATTCTTTATCCTTCTTAGGTGCATTGAATAAGTTTTCACGAATTCTATCAAAGATTACGATGGTATCGTTTACGGAGTAACCGATAACGGTAAGCATACATGCAATAAATGGACTACCTACAGAGATTCGAGCAACTGCATAGAGTGAAAGTACAATCAATACATCATGAATCAATGCAATTACTGCAGAACCACCAAATCTTAAATCCTTAAATCTAAACCAGATATATAAAAGAATTAAAAGTGCTGCTACAAGTACGGCGATCAGTGACTGACGTCTCATTTCACCACCGATGGTAGAAGAAATATTTTCTGATGAAATAGAATCTTCTGTAACACCAAAGTTTTCTTCAAACATTGTGTTTAATGCTTCACGTTCTTCTAAGTCAAGGGTACGTGTCTTAAAGATAACTCCATTTCCATCATCTACCTTCTGGGTCTGAATATCATTATCTCCAGTTACTTCTGAAACCAAAGGAACGATATCAGAATCAATTTCAGCAATAGAGTATTCTTTATCGAAGGTAACTGTTGTAGATGTTCCTCCTAAGAACTCCAAGCTATAGTTTAATCCATATCCAGAAATGCTATGAACAAACATGCTTCCTAAACCAACCAAAATAATGGCAGAAGAAAGGACAAAGAATACAACTTTCTTCTTCATAAAGTCTAAAACCTTAACCGGTTTTGCTTTTCCGTAGAACTTCTCATTGCGAAGTCCAATTGCATAGAAGCTGTTTAAAATCCATCTTGTAATTGCAAGAGCGGTAAACATAGATAAAACTACACCGATTGCCAAGGTAATAGCAAATCCCTTAACAGTACCTGAACCTAATACGCCAAGAACTGCTGCTACAATAAGGGTTGTAATATTTCCATCTAAGATAGCAGATAAGGCTTTCTTAAATCCGGAATCAATTGCAGATTTTACTTCTTTACCGGTTGCAATTTCTTCTCGAATACGGGCAAAGATGATTACGTTTGCATCTACTGCCATACCGATTGAAAGGATAATACCTGCGATACCTGGAAGTGTTAACGTAATGTCATACAAGTAAAGGATAGCCAACATAATGGTTGTGTAAATACCAAGTGCAAGTGCAGCTGACAATCCAGGAAGTAAATAAAGAGCAATCATCAAAATCATAACGATTACAAGACCAATCATACCAGCCTTGAAAGATGTTGCTAATGCATCACTACCTAAAGTAGCACCTACAACTCGTGACTCTAATTCTGTAAGAGTTACGTTTAATCCACCGATTCGAATGTAAGAAGCTAGGTTTTCAGCTTCTTCATAGGAAGACATACCATTGATAACACAGTTACCATCTGTAATTGCTGCCTGTACAGTTGGTACAGAAACAAAGGCATCATCATAGTAAATACCAATGGACTCGCCAGATGCATATGCCTCTGTAGTAGCTGTAGCAAACGCCTCTGTTCCTGCATCATTTAATGAAATGGAAACTACCGGTTCCTGAGCACCTGTTGTCTGGTCATTTTCATACTGAGCAGATGCTGAATTTACTTCAGATCCTGTTAAAACAATATCTCCAGAAGCTTCTAATTCTTCAATTGTATAATTCAATACATAAGCACCTGTTGTACTGTCATATGAATAATTCTCTGTTCCTGCATCGTTCTTCTGACGAATAAAATATAAGTTACCAGGAGAACCTAACTCTTCCAAAAGTGCATTGGCATCTTTTACACCAGGCACTTCTACTGTGATTCTGTCATCTCCAACGATGTAAACAGAACCTTCTGTTGTTGAATTCTCACCTAAATCCGAATCTACACGCTGTTGTAATTTATAGCGAGTATCCTCTAAATCCTCAGCAGTGAAATCTCCCTCTGCCTGATAAGTAACACTGACACCACCTGCTAAATCAAGACCAAGCTTTAAGCTATCTTCATTTGCTTCGTTTGTCCCCTTAACAATTGTTGTGGCATAGTATCCTAGTCCCGCAATCAAGCCGACTACAAGGATTAGGCTTAAAAACCCTTGCCACTTCTTCATACGTTTCATTTCCTTCTATTTCTCCTATCCTTTTATTCTTGCGCACTGGCCTCTGCCGCTTTAATCATAATGGCACATTCCACACGCTTCTTTTGAAGGGCGCATCCAACATCGTAGCAACCGCGAATATCGCCTTCAAAATGATATGCATTTGCTGCGCATCCACCGCTGCAATAATACTTTGCAAAACAGCTTCTGCACTTTTCTCTAGAATAGACATTACATCCCTTGAACTCTGTTTGAAGTTCTGTATTTTCAATACCCTTCCAAACATCGCCCATTTTAAATCCATCATTTCCCACAAACTGATGGCAAGGATACAATTCTCCTGTAGGCGTTACCGCCATATATTCTGTACCAGATCCACAACCGCTTAAACGCTTGTAAACACAAGGGCCACCTTCCAAATCAATCATAAAATGGAAGAAGTTGAACTCTTTATCGGTACCATGACGCTTTACCATTTCCTTTGCCAAAGCATCATACTCTTCAAACAATTTCGGTAAATCTTCCTCACGAAGTGCATAATCTTCGTTTTCCGGTGCTACAACCGGTTCAACCGAAATCTGTTTAAATCCTAAATCAGCAAGATGTAAAACATCTTTTGAGAAATCTAAATTGTTTCTGGTAAAGGTTCCTCTTGCATAGTATTTATCCTGTCCACGACTTTCCGCAAACTTTTGGAACTTTGGTGTAACGATGTCATAGCTTCCATCTCCTCTTTGGAACGGACGCATCATATCGTGAATCTCTTTACGGCCATCGATACTTAAAACCACATTTCCCATTTCCTTATTACAAAATTCCATTACTTCATCATTGAGAAGCACACCATTTGTAGTTAAGGTAAAGCGGAAATTCTTGTCGTACTCTTTTTCCAAAGAACGACCATAAGCAACTAAATCTTTCACAACCTGCCAGTTTAAAAGAGGCTCTCCTCCAAAGAAGTCCACCTCAAGATTTCTTCTGCTTCCTGAGTTGTGAACCAAAAAGTCCAATGCCTGTTTTCCTACTTCAAAAGGCATAAGCTCTGCCTTTTTACCATGGTACAAACCTTCTTCTGCAAAGCAGTATTTGCAGGAAAGATTACAATCATGGGCAATATGTAAACAAAGGGCTTTTACTACCGTAGGACGTTTGGTATAGTCAATGACTCTATCCTCATAAATGTCCTTTGTAAAAAGTTCTTCGTTCTTTTCTAATTCTGCTACCTCATCATATGCTTCAGCGATTTCTGAAGCGCTTACCCCCGAATTGGCAGCTGACAATTTCGCTACAATCTCCTCTTTTGTCAAGGATTCATAGTCCGCAATAATGTCATAGGTTATCTCATCCACTACGTGGATGGCTCCACTATTTACGTCTAATACTATATTGAATCCATTGTTTTTATACTGATGTATCAAAGCAATAAATTCCTTTCTAAAAAACTCTTAAATAAACGCACAAACGACCGAGCGTGCATTCGCTCGGTCTTTTATATGTGCTATAAAATTTTAAACCAAATTATCGATTGTTTTCACAGCTCTGGTTTCCTACTGTACAGCTAGTCTTGCATGCTGACTGGCAAGATGTCTGGCATTCACCACATCCACCTTTTTTAACTGTGTTCTGTAATCTCTTTGTGTTTAATGTTTTAATATGTTTCATAAGATTATCCTCCTTACACTTCTTTTCATAATGTCCAAATTATATCATAAATACTAGGGAATAGGAAGTATTTTTTGCTACACAAACCGATTTACAACCTCTACCAGTTTATCTTCTTTTACCGGTTTTGCCACATATCCATCAAAGCCCATTTCCAGGTACTTTTCCTCTTCCCCACCAGTGGAGTTTGCCGTCATAACAATGATAGGGGTCTCTTTGTTTACTCCGGATTCTGCCCGTTTTACTCGGGTCATAATAGCAGATCCATTTAATCTTGGCATTAAATCATCTAAAAAGATGAGATCAAAGTGTTCCGTTTTAATCAGCTCCAACGCCTTTACACTGTCTTGTTCTGTTATGATTTCCGCCCCGGATGAAGCCAAAAAGGCCTTTGCCACCTTTAAATTCATCTCATTATCATCTACGACTAAAAACCGCTTGTCTTCAACATTTTCTATCTTTCTCGTCAGAGGATTGTACTCTCCAGCCTCTTTTCTATAATCATAAATAGACTGATCCCCAATCACTTTTTGTGTTATTTCTACGGTAAAAATAGAGCCAATTTCATATTGAGAGGCAACGCTAATTCGTCCTCCCATTAAGGTCAGTATCTTTTTCGATAGTGACAAACCTAATCCCGTACCTTCGATACTTCGATTTCTCTCCAAATCCACCCTGTGGAAATTCTGAAACAGCGTAGGAATATCATTTGGTTTAATTCCAACTCCTGTATCCTCAACCCGGCCAACCAAATGAACAAACTCTCCATCCCGTTCACCTTGAATATCAAAGGTAATCTTCCCTCTGTTGGTATACTTTACTGCATTATCCAGAAGGTTGTGAAAAACCTGTTGCAAATGAGGCTTGTCCCCCAGCAAAAGATCCGGCAGAGATTCGTCTAAATTCAATTCAAAATCCAATCGTTTTGCCGTTGTCGCTTCTCTCGTCTCATAAGAAAGCTCATCTATCAGCTGTGACAAATGATATTTGTCGTCTCGAATTTCCAGTCGACCTGCCTCCATTTTAGAGATATCAAGAACATCATTAATAATGGTAAGCAATGTTTCCCCTGAAGTTTTCATATCCTTGGCATAAACCAGTGTTTTTTCTTCCTTCGTCTCCTTTAGAATCATTTCATTAATTCCTAAAATTGCATTCATAGGAGTTCGAATCTCATGAGACATACTTGCAATAAAAATACTCTTTGCCTGACTGGCTGCATTTGCAGATTCTCGTGCTTCTTCCAATTCACTACGAGCTGAAACAAGATTCAAATAATCGCTGGTCTCTAGGGCAAGGTATAAAATAAACAATCCATAAGAAGCAAACAACGCCGTAATCTTTATTTGTCCATTGAAAAATACCTGTAAGGAAGAGCCCAAAAATACCATCAATATAGTGCCAAGAAGGGCGATTTTTTCTCTCAAAATAAAGCCCCTAAAATTTCTAATATAAAGAAACAACGCATAAACTCCATAGACCATTGCCGGCATATAGCCTGCCCACAAATAAAGCGGTCCTTTCGTATAGCCTAAAACCGGTCCCCAATAGGTGAATACCCAATGAGTCACCGGATTTGATACTACCGCAAAGGTCGAAAACAAAAGAATGGCCACATTCAACTGACGCATCCACGTTTTATGTTTATAGGAGGTATAATGCTCCAGATAGAAAACAAAGGCTAAAAGGGTCACATGCCCCCAGGTAAACTGGGAACCATCAATTAGAATCTTTACAGCATCCCAAAACGTTCCATTTAAATCACTTCGTAGCAAAGTAGGGGAAATCACTTCCACAATATTCCATATCATGCCACTATAGGCCATACAGCGAAAGCTCTTTGTTGTACCTTTTCCCTTTCCCCAGCTTTTCATGCGCATAAAAATGATAATAATCAAGGTAAAAAAGATGGAACTAATCTCATATGAAATTTTCACATTTTCTTTCAATAACTCTAACAACATGACACTCTCTTTTTCGCCTCATCTGCCGTTTGTTTATATAGTTCCAACAGGGTTTGCGTTTCTTTTTTTATTGTTTCCACCTCTTCTGTCGAGGCTTTTTGATCAAACAGTTTCTTTCCTATGCTTTCTAATTTTTGAGAGAGTTCTCCCAACTCTTCTGCCCCTATGGTTTTCGCATTGGACTTTAATCCATGTACATAGATTACATATTCTTTCCAGTTTTCTTTATCCAGTGCTGATGAAATATGAGATATTTTATCCTCTGCTGTATCGGAGAAATTCTCTAATACTTCTTTAAACAAACCTTCATCCGATAAGTTGTCCATAGCCTTATTCTTATCGATGTGTCCCATAGCATCGGGTAAAAACTTTTTGATTACTTCCTTCAAACGCTGCATTTCAACCGGTTTACTAATGTAATCATCAAATCCCATTGCCAGATACTTTTCTTCAGAATCAGCCAAAGCGTCTGCAGTAACCACAATAAACGGCGTATCATAATTCAAATGATTCAGATCCGTCTTTACTTCCTTTAATACTGCCTCACCATCTACCTTTGGCATAAAGGCATCTGTAAGAACAATGTCAAATTTCTTCTTTCGAAGAACCGCTAACGCTTCTTCTCCCCCCGGCTCCGCAACAATCCTAGCCTTTGAGCTGCTAAGAAGTCCTTTCAGCACCTTTAGATTCATTTCGTTGTCATCAACAATCAAAATACTCTTTTCCCAAACCTCAATCGGAGAAGCAAGTTCTTTTTCCTTCTTTCGCATGAGTTTCTTTTGCGTACCAACAGTCTCTTCTCCCAGCGTTACCTGAGGGATGGACACAAAGGTGACCGTTCCCATTCCATAGTTACTGGTAACCTTAATTTCTCCACCGGTTTGATCTACGATTGCCTTTACAATAGAAAGCCCTATTCCCGTTCCTTCTACATTTTTGTTTTTTTCTAAATTGACTCTTTGATACCGTTCAAAAAGATGTTCCAAGTCTTCTGGTCGAATACCAATTCCAGTATCTGTAATCTGGGCAAGCAAATTCAATTCATTCCCATTTCGTTGTCCACGAAGTAAAAATACCACAACTCCATCCTCTGTATATTTTACAGAGTTGTTTAAAATATTGATGTATACCTGCTGAAGCCTACTACCATCACCTAATAAATGATCCGGCACGCTCTCATCAACATCCATAATAAACCGCAGTCCTTTTTCCCTCGCTCTTGCAGTAATAATAACCTTAATATCCTCTAACACTTCTGTAAGATGATAAGGTACATTATTCAATCCGATATTCCCTGTCTCAATCTTTGAAATATCTAACACATCATTTACAACTGATAGAAGAGCATTCCCTGCAATTTTCATATCTCTTGCATATTCTAGTGTCTTTTCTTCTTTGCTCTCCGCTAAAATCATTTCATTCAGTCCCAAATAAGCATTTAGGGGAGTTCTGATTTCATGGGACATGTTAGCCAAGAATAGACTCTTATCGGAATTGGCCTGTTGCGCCTTTGCCTTTGCTTCTTCCAAAGAGTCGTTTGCTTCTATAAGGTTCCGATAATCCTCCGTTTCTACTGTTAAATAGAGAATAAACATTCCCAGGGACGCAAACAATCCTGTCACTGAAATATACGCATTAATCAGAGGCTGTAACACCATGCCAAGTGCAATAACTATAATCACAAAAGCAATGGCTTTCCGATATCTGACATTTAGTTTTTTATAGTTGAAACGGAAGGAAATAATTGTAAGAGCATAAGCAAAAATAGGGATTCCATTTCCTATAAATACAAATAGAGGTCCATGCTCATATGTTTTCGTTTCATAGCTGTAAAGTGAAATGCATCCGTTAAACAGATTTACGATTAGAATCACCACATAAATAATAAACAAAAGCAACGTCGTAATCTTCCACCACTTCCTAGGTGTGATTCCATAAATAAAAAGAAAATAAAAATAGACACCGAAACCTAGCATTAATATTCCCAGGTAATCGATCATATTGATAATATTTATAAGATAATAATTAAACAAAGTCCCCGGAAGGTCTACCATGTAAGCTTGAATAATATCTGTCAGTAAAATCAAAACACCACAAGCAACCAGGCCACGAAAAGCTGCAACTTCCCGCAGTTCTGTTCGTGACTGGATAGTAATAAACAGTATTAAGATTACGTTAAACATGACAACAGAAGCCTCAATGTGCGCCTCCGGATGACTCAGTAAAAATTCAATCATCTATATCACTATTCCCCTTCGCTGATATTGACGTTCCCTACATTGTCAATACAGTACTCTACCGCCTGATTGCAGACGTAAATTCTTCGAATATAACGCTCCCCATCTTTTGCTGATGTGCCATAGCTTCCAAACAAATCATCTTTTGAAGAAAGGCCATATTTTGTCATTAGTGACTGACAATAGGTTTCAAACCCTTCTTCATCTAATGTAATTCCTTCTGTATCAGCAACAACTCCAAATACCATCTCGGTATCAAGGTTTGATTTAATGGTAGCTACCACCTCTTCCTTAAACTCGTCCATAGTAATTCCATAAGTGGAGGTAACTGCTGATTCAAAGGTATCATAATCTCCATAACGCTCTGTATAGCTTGCAATATATGCTTCATAGCGCTGTTCCACAACTGCATCCGGATATCCACTAATGGTTGCGTTGGCAATTACCTGCTCTACTACGGCGCTACGAATATCAGAAGATTTCTGATCACTTACTTCAGCTTCTAAATCGCTTTGACACTTAGTATAAAAATCATCCACTGTATCACAGTCGTAGTTTTCTTTTACATAGTCATCGGTAAGTTCCTCTCGCGACACGCCTGCCTTGCAAATATAGTTAATTGTAAAACGAAAGATTACTTCTTTTCCTGCTAAATTCGTTGCACTGTAATCCTCTGGGAAGGTCACGTTACAATCAACAGTCTCACCCACCTTCGCACCTACAAGCCCTGAGGTGAATCCATCAATATAAGTGGTCCCTTCCACTGAAGAGTTATTTGCAACATCCAGGGTCTGATCCGTTGCACTTCCGCCATCAAAGGCTTCTCCATCTAAGATTCCGGTGTAATCTACATTTACAATAGAATCACTCAAAACCTCTGTTTGAGAATCATCTTTTACATAATCTGCATCTGCCAACAAATCATCGATATAATCATTCAGCGCTTCTTCGTCGGTTGAATAGTCCCCCGTAATGGTGATATCTAAATTTTTATACTCACCTAAGGTCACATAATCCGCCGCATTGTAATCCACATCCTCGCTAGCAGTTGTACTACTTTCATTTTCTGTGCTTTCCGTCGTTGTTTCAGTCTCAGTGCTTTCTGTTTCTTTGCTACTGCAACCATACAAACCAACACACATTGCTGCCACAAGTAATAATGCTAATTTACGCTTCATTCAATTGTCCTCATTTCATAAAATATTCAGAATTCCTGTATATTTTATCACAGTATGAACCCCATAGCAAAACACCTTTCCAAACCTTTTTACTTTCGTTGCTTTTTTACTTTCTTCATGCTAAAATGGGCGATGTGACTATAGGTCTAGAGGAGGAAAAATTATGTTATTAGCAGCAATTCCCACTTTCACAATTGTACTTTTAGTAATTACTGCCATTGTGATTGTGCTAACAGTTGTATTATATTTTGTAGGAAAGAAAGCTGAGCAAAGAAAAGTTGAGCAGGACGAAGCCGCTGCAAAGGTTTCTCAAACCGTTTCCATGCTTATCATTGATAAGAAGAAATTAAAAGTTACTGAATCCGGTTTGCCTGAAGAAATGATAAGTCAAATGCCTTGGTACGCAAAGCGTTCAAAAATGCCAATCGTAAAGGCTAAGGTTGGTCCTAAGGTAATGAGTTTTATCTGCGACTACGAAGTATTTGATTTAGTTCCTGTAAAGCGAGAAGTAAAAGCTCAGGTCAGTGGTCTTTATATCACTGGTGTAAAAGGTCTTCATGGTGCAAAATTAGATACCACACCAAAAGCAAAAGGTATCCGTGGTTGGTTACAGCGTAAAAAGAAAGAACTTAGTAAATAAGTCTTTTTACTAATCTTTAGGAATAAACTTTAGAAATAAAAACAGCGCTTATGTAAAGGAAGTAATCTTTCCTTTACATAAGCGCTGTTTTCATTTACTTTGCAACTATATCAACATAGTTCGTACTTACCAGTCCACCGGCACTAATCAAATCATAAACAATATGAATATCTACAGACTCGATATCTGCATCAATATCCAATTCTTTCGTCGCCATTTCAAATCTCACGCAACCAAAGCCTGTTTTATGAGACGATTTGTGGGTTTCATCTTTTTTGAATCTCATTTCAGATGTAATAATACCTGTTCTTCGAACCACTACTTCATTGTTATTTTTCACCTCAATATGAGTCACTATTTCTTCGTTCATTTCATCATCGCGAAACTGTAAGCAAATTGCCCCATGGCTTTCATACAATTTACCTTGAAGGAGTTTTCTTTGCTCCTCTTTTTGATTAAACGACTCTTGGGCCGAATGAAATTTCACTCGAACATCTTTCACCTGAATCACGTCAAACACTCCCTGTTTCTAAGGTTAGGATTCCTGACGTCTAATAACGCTTCGTACAGCCTCAACCTGATTTTCTAAATGCGCATGCATAATTTCACGAACGTATTCCTGATCTCTTTTTTCAAGTCCAGCAATAATTTCCGCATGCTCCTGCAAAATCTGTGCATAGTTTGCATTGTCTTTTACATATTCATAACGGTAACGATACATCTGTTCCTTTAAGTTCTGCACAATCACCATTAGCTTTGGATTATCTGCAGCCCGATAGATTACATTGTGGAACTGTTCATCGGCTTCTACAATTTCTCGAACATTTCCTCGATCAGCTGCATTTTTAAAGGCAACCATAGAACTTCGA
>JAILMB010000036.1 GCA_024692825.1 Lachnospiraceae bacterium
TCCTTCCCCGGCAGATTCCTGTAAAAGTGGATTTAGTGTTGCTTCTGCCCGATCAATACAAATAGAATATGCCTCTTCTAGAATCGTGCTATTGAAATTGGGGGAAGCTAACATCTGATAGATTTCCCGGTCTCTCATAAAATCGTTTAACTGATCTAGCATCAATTGGCGAACATTGCCCGGTTTACTTTTTTCCGCAATCATCTTTACTCTCTGACGGCAGGTTTCTTCTAATTGCTCCCGCCAATCATAAATATCCTTATAATAACGATAAAAAGTAGAGTGATTTATTTCCGCTTTCTCGCATACTTCCTTTAGTGTGATTTTATTAAATGGTTTTTCCTTTGTTAGTTCTACAAAGCTATCTAAAATCAAGTGCTTTGTCATTCGAACTCGTGCATTATCCGACATTTTAGAGCTCCTTCGTCCACATATTTCCCCAAAACCTGTCACAAACGCACAGAATTTTTAAAAAGATGTGCATTTTGTCATTTTCAAAAAAATCCTATGATGTTCATCCCCTCTAAAATCTTATATCATCCTAACATGCTAATAATTTTATTGCAATTTTAAAAATAACAAAAAGGAGGATGAAAGGATGAGTGCAAAATATTGTAGCGCATGTGGCGCAAAAGCAGATTATGGTGCTCGTTTCTGTAGCGCCTGCGGGAAACGACTTGATGGTGATACCGGAAGTATCTTTGACAGAATGACAGATGCTGTAAAGGATGTTTACCATTCGAATTACACCGATCATCAAACCTATGACATTGCATCAGAAACCTTAAACCGCATCCAGATAAAAAGCGTAGTTAATAAAATCCATGTAGGCCTTAGTAATGATGACCACATTCATATTGCCTGGCAGGATAGTAAACTTCGCCACACAAATATTTCTCATCAGGGTGAAACACTTTACATAGAAGAAGAAAACGTGGTAGCCATAATGGAAATCTTCGGTCTCATTGAACTGCGTCAAAACAACGATGTATATATACGTATTCCAAGAAACTTTAAAGGGACACTCCACATTAATAATACAAATGAAACTGTCTCTTTAGACAATGTAGAAATAGATGGTTCTCTTGAAGTCGAAAGCATAACCGGTGCAATTCACTTAAACTGCTGCCGATTTAATTCCGGAATCCTTCGGGGGAAAAACAGTAAAATTTCTGCCACCAGCATCGATCCATTCAGTCATTTATCCTGCATTACGCAAACAGGACAAATCAATCTTTCCTTAACCGGGAATAGAGAGGAATACACCATAGATGCCCAAACCAATCACGGTATGATTAATCGGACTTCCTATCATCATGATGGCCCTGAAACAAGAGTTACAGAAGGAAATGGTATGATTCGCATACTTCTAACCACAACAACCGGATGTATCGATTATTACTTTAACGATGAATATTAACCCATGCACAAAAGGAGGTTTACTATGAAATATTGTAGTCATTGTGGCACTGAATTAACTCATGAAATGCAGTTTTGTCCAAGATGTGGAAGCCCTTGTCACACAACTTCACACACCCATTCCCATTCACACTCACACTCATATTCATACTCACAAGCACGTTATGAAGAGAATTTTTCTCTCTCATGTGTATTAGCATATATTCCAGGACTATTTTGGCTACCCTTAGTTAGTCCTAGAAAAGATGAACGACATGTCGCTTGTGCAAAACAAGGTCTTATTCTAACTGTACTTGCAGTTATTATTGCAGTTATAGCTTCTATACTTTGGTCTGCACTTGTATCAAATGGCATATTTAATCCAGAATTTTGGCAAAATCTATACGTAAACTGGACTGCTACAAACTGGCCAGAAAAACTAAGAAATGTACTTTTAACACTTGTTTTTGTTCCTGTTGCAGCCTATGTACCTATTAATTCTATATGTGGATTCTTCAGTCAGATGTCTAGCGACAGAGAATACATTCTACCAATCTTTGGTAGATTTGCACGGAAAAAATATGTAGAAAGCGAAGCATAATTCTTACTTTTTAAATTGCTTACGCGGGAGATTATAATTATATATGTATGTGAAAGAGGAGGTTTGTATCTACAACCTCCTCTTTCTATTTAATCAATAATATCATTTTGAAATCTGGATAAATGTTCGTAGGGCAAAATTAATCTTCCTCGATACAATCCACAACCATCGTTTACTAATTGATTATTTACAGCAGCAAACATGTTTACATCTATCTTTGATAAATCTAACTGTTGTAGTAGAATTCCCCTTTCATAAGCCTCATCAAAGTAAAGGCATTCTCCCTTTGGAATCTGGTCTCTTCTGCGACGTTCTTCTTCCTGTTTCTTTTCGTATCCTAAATGATGGGCAGGTCCAATTTCTGCGTAGTCATCCATTTCTTTCGTACGAATCTGTACCTCTAAATAAGATCCAGAATAATTATCATAAAAGGTTATATGTAAAGATCGATACCCATTAAAACTTGGATTCTTTATATAATCTCTATAATATGGCTGAAGTCTTTCTACAATCTTTTCCGAAGGCTGTGACTCCGGCATTTTATAAATTTTTGCGCTAAAACCCATATTCTTTAAAAATTCAGGAAGCTTATTTGCTATTTCATATAGATACTTTAATTCTATTTCTTCCCTATTTTCCCCTTCCTTCAAATGACAGGTTGGTATGGATAATACAATTCGATAAGCTATCAAATCTCTAATAATTCCCATTCTTTCCTGCAGTTGTTCTACCGACAAAAACGCATTGTGTTTCATGTAATGCTCATAAACATTTTCCACAATATTGCCATTAAATTTCTGTTCTGCACGAAGTAAGGATTTAATTCTTCCTTTAAATGTAAATGCCAGGGCAGGATACTCATCTGTCATGTATTTATAGAACTCTCGAAGTCTTTGAGACTGCGACGTCAAAAAATCATTGTGTTCTAAAAAATCTATTTGTTGAAGTAAAAAATCACAGTGTAATTTATCTATACCATTATTTGTTTTATATGCCTCCTCCTTCAAAGCCCCGTAATATCGATGTAAAATTTTTAATACTGTATCCCCCTCATACAGATAATCATGTAGTGAAATCATGTCACACCCTCCAGTAATCTTTTTCCTTATAAAAAAAGACAATGAGCCCTTTGTATGGACCTCATTGTCTTTTATTATGGTAACACAATAACGTAATAATTACTATGGAAAAATCCATCTCCCCCTTGCATTTTAAAATAAATTGCTCTAAAATAGATTGTGCGCAATGAATATAAATCGGAGGTTTATTTATGAAAGAAGTATACGAATTTTTAAAGAAATGTAATACGTATTATCTTGCAACTGTAGATGGCGATCAGCCAAGAGTTCGTCCCTTTGGTACCATCCACATCTTTGAAGATAAGCTATACATTCAGACTGGAAAGTCAAAAGATGTTTCTAAACAGATTCAGGCAAATCCTAAGGTTGAACTTTGCGGATTCTGTGAAGGTAACTGGGTA
>JAILMB010000059.1 GCA_024692825.1 Lachnospiraceae bacterium
CTGTCCTTTACAGATATTGCACTTATCATACGAGCACCTCCAGATATTGTCTCATCGCTTTGTCGCATTTCATCAGTTCTGCATATTTCAGAAGTCGGTTCAGATTCCGGTCTTTCCTCTGCAGATAGGTCACAAGGATCTCCTTGGTTTCTTCAATCCCGACCTTCTCTCTGTAAAACACGATATCCACGACGGTTTTTTCCATATCATAGATCTGGAATTCATTCTTGCCTTCCCTGACCGTAGTAACGCCCAGCTCATGCCTGTCATCAGTATAATGATGGACATTCATCTGCGGCCAGTCCGGCACGGTAGATATCTTTGACTTCCTCGGTATAGCTACATCAACAGCATCCGGAATGAATGTTGTCAGATGATAATAAACCGCTGCGCTGAGCAGGCAGATCACCCCCCTCGGTGCGTATGCTACGGTATAATAGAAGTCTGATTCCTCACCACGATACTCTGCGTTCTCGTAATAGCTCTTATTCAGTTTTATAAGCTTTCCTTCATCGACCAGCCTGCTGACCTTATACTGCGAGAAGCCTTTTTCCTTAAGCTCCTTCATGGAAAAGATCTTCTGATCTTCAGGAAGTATTGCTGTACCTGCCATCTTTTCCACCTCGATTTCATTTAATTTATTTTCGGCATTTTTCTCTTTTGCCGAATTTTAATTAAATATTACAACCAAACGTGCCGTTTGTCAATCGAAATCTGAGATGACAATGCAGGCTACATCGCAGCTCTTATTTTTTCAATTAACGTAATATCTGCTGGTAACCAATCAACGGAATCAAGTTTTTCTTTTGTCAGCCACTTAGCAGCTTCATGTTCTTTTAAGACCAAATCGCCGCTTATAATCTGGCACCAAAAGCAATCCATAGAAAGATGAAACGTCGGATAATCATATTCAATCGTATCAATGAATTCACCCACTGATACTTCAGTATCCAATTCTTCTTCAATTTCTCTTTTCAAAGCTTCCTGTGGAGTTTCTCCCACTTCGATTTTTCCTCCGGGGAATTCCCAACCACCTTTGAACTCACCATATCCACGCTGTGTTGCAAAAATAATTGGTTCAGCTTTGTCATCTGATGCCTTTATAACTGCTGCCGCTACACGTATTGTCTTCATATAACTAACTCCTAAGCTGTAAAATAATCAAATATATCTTTTCTTGCCTCGTTTTTCAGCTCCAACTTAAAATTCATGATAGGAAGCAATTCACCCTTATCATTTTGAATTGTTGTCTGCTGCCACTTCACCGGATCTACTTCTCCCATATAGTAAAAATCGCTACCTTCACCATCACTCTTTTTTACAAAAAGAAGTATTTTTAATCCGTTTTCTTTTGCATGAATAATCGCCTGTGCCTCAGGGCTATTTTCGCTTACTTTACTTCGGGTCATCCAACTAAAAATTTTTTTGCTATAAGATTCTGGATTGGATGCAAGTTTTTCAAATTCATCTGCATATTTTGTACTATTGGCAATATCATCCGACTTTTCATATGTTACAAATATAGGACAAGTATTATGCTTGATTCGATATCCATAAACAGTGGAACTATCATCCTTCGCCCAGTTTAAGATACGACATACATCTTTTCTGGAATACTTCTGATACAAAACCAAATTGTTTTCATCATGATTGCCATACATATCCTGATAACGTGCAATTCCATATTCTACAAGGGTAGATAATTCCTTTTCAAAAAAGATATTTTTAAGTTTTTCATTCAAGCTTATAGCTCGCTGAACAAACCCTTTTTTCACCGAATCTCGACTTACAATTTCAAGTGTTTCATATCTCTTCTTTTCTGAAGGAGAATTTATAAATTCTTTGGTCAACACATGATATGCAGAGGTATAATCAGATTCCCGAAACTCCTCATTCATTTTGTTTAATCCATCCTTCATTGATTCGATGGAAAACTCACCATTCTCAAGAAGCATTCGACACATTAATAATTCATGGATACGCTTACCATTCATGATTATATTTGAAATAAACTCTAATACCTTTTCTTCCTCATCAGAGAAAACTACCTTATATTCCTTATCAACCAAGCGAACAAATTTATCATAGGTCTTGGAATAATCTACAAAAAGCATAGGGTCGATTTCACCATTTTCATAGAAGTCCATAATCGTTGGTATTCTTCCCAAACGATCCTTTAGATTCATATATTTCTCGGTAAGCATCTTTCGATTCGTTGACATCCGGTCAATGGAATCATAAATTCTTTTTCTGGAAACTTCATCAAAATGAACCGTTGACGCTCCCGGTATAATTCGCCCACCCTCCATTAAGTAGCGGCGGACATTATCCTTGTTGTAAGATCTATCTCCCGACAACGCAATTGGGATCATAAAGTTCGTTTCATAATTCCCAATGAAATCTAAGATTACTACATACTCTTTACCTTCCGCTTTTCGCAAGCCACGGCCCAACTGCTGAATAAACACAATAGGAGATTGTGTTTTACGAAGCATGATTACCTGATTAACTTCAACAATATCGACACCTTCATTTAGAATCTCCACAGAAAAAATATAATCCAACGGCTCCATTTCACTAGTAGCATCTTCTTCATTCATTGCCAGCCGCTCAAATGCATTTGATCTGACTTCATCGCTGGCATCACCATTTAAAGAAATCGTACGGAAATTTTTCCCCGTATCGGGATTTATTGTTTTGTTAAAAATATTTGAAAGTGCATCAGATTCTTTGATACTACTGCAGAAAATAATACCTTTTACCTTTTCCCCGCTGTATCCAAAATAAGTAGCCTGATCAATAATATGCTTTACTCTGCTATCACTGGTAAGCATATTAAAATCAACTTCCTTCTTTTCACGATCGCCAATCATTTCCAAATCACTGATACCAAAATAGTGGAACGGGCAAAGAAGGTTTTCTTCCATCGCCTGCTGCAAACGAATTTCATAAGCAATCTGATGATTGAATTGTTCGTAGACATTTCTTCCTTCAATATTGTCATCACGCTTATCCGGAGTCGCGGTCATTCCAAGCCACAATCTCGGTTTAAAGTAATTCATAACTTCCTGATATGAATTTGCCGGGCTATGATGAGCCTCGTCTAATATAATGCAATCAAATGCATCCGGTGCAAACACTCTCAAATTATTTTCCTTTCTGAGTGTCTGTACCGTTGCAAATATAATGTCATTATTCTTATTCTCTTTTAAAGAAGGAGTTCCGCAAATTACTCCCATAGAAACAGAAGAAGGAAATACATTTTGATATGAACGCATGGATTGTCTTGCTAGTTGCTCACGATGTACAACAAACAAAACCCTTTGAAAACCCAACTCCCTCATAGCAAAGGCAGAGGCATACGTCTTTCCAGTTCCCGTTGCAGAAATCAACAACGCCTTATCATTGTTTTCTTCTTGCTTAATAATCTTGCGAAGATTATTAATAAAATGAACCTGCATGCTGTTCGGTTGCAACTTAACTTTTTCAATTGGAACCAACGGATCGTTCTTTACGATTTCACGTTGTTTTTTGGAAATATTATAAGCAGTCTTATACTGCTCTTTTATTTCATCATAATCTGCTGTAAACGGAGAATTCCACAGTTCTTCAAACTCACCCAAAATATCCTGAGCAACTTCTCCATTTTCTGTGGAAATCAATTTTGTGTTCCACTCACGATTCGTAGTGAGAGCAAACTCCGTCATATTTGAACTTCCAATGATAATTCGATACACTTCATCTTTTTGGAAAATATATCCTTTGGTATGAAAACCTATTCCGGACGAATTTACATCATACATACGTAGTGTAATATTCGTTAGACTATTTAGAGTTTCAAGTGCTTTGGGCTGGCTAAAATTAAGATAATTTGTAGTCAGGACCTCTCCCTTTATTCCTTTTCTTTCTAGTTCTTGAAAGATTTGAAGTAAGGGTACAATCCCACCTTGCGTTATAAAAGCAACGCTAATTTGAAATTTATCACAAGAAATCAATTCATCCTCAATGGATGCAACAACTTTTTTCCCTTGCTTGTAATTGTTTGAAACAAAGGATGGTTTATACGCCTCTGTTGAAATAATATTAGAATCAATATATGCTGTTTCAAATCCTGACCGAAGTTCTGATAATGTTTCTGATTTCATAATATTTCCCTTATACGATCCAATACTTTTTACCACACCAAATACCCCTGTCTCTTTGCACTGTCATAGACAGGTTGCATATTCTTCTCCAGAATATTGTAAAATTCCGTTTGTGTATTTCCTCTTCGATATAATTCCTGGTTGGCCCAAATCGAATGAAGATTATCCTTATAGCATTTTTCAAAGCTATTTCGTATCTGCGGATGACTGTCATCATTTATCATGCCATAAAGGATGAATTGATTATTTGCAAACTTTCCAAAGAAGCGGTTCCAATCCGGTAGTTTATTACTTTTAGATGAATTCAAAGAAGAATCCATCGGCATCAAATTCCACAGTTCGTCATTCATTACAAATGACCATGGAATAAAATGATCAATATCATAGTTTCCTTTTTCTATAGGCGTATCCTTAAACACATCAATAATTGGTTGTCGTTCAAGAATCAGCTCCCATAAATCTCTAACATGATTAAGCTTACGCATTTTTTCATCCATCGGCGCCAGTTTATATACAAGGCTTGGGACCTCTGGATTATTACTCTGTAACCACTTTACCTTTTCAAATTGAATCCAGCCTAATATAGAAACTGTATTATCTTTGATAAGGCTTATCCATTCATCACTGAATTTTACTTCACGCTTCAATCCTGTGCTCTCACCAATGATATATGGTAACGGTGTAGATTGATTTAACAACTGCGCATACTTTATCAATGCTCCTATTCTTCCCCAATCCACATTTTGATTCGCATGATCAAAGAATCCCGAAAGTGCTCTATATGGTACATTTCTTGTCAATCTATTCTTATATTCACGAAGTTCATTATCATACTTGCTAATTTCATTTCTAATGCTTTCTGCATCAGCATCTGCCCTTAACCCGCTCAATTCTTGAAGAGTGATCACTGCAAGTTCAAGTGCATCGCGAGGCTCGCCTAGCAAAAAACCGCTCAAATGAACATGGAACTCCAAAACGGTGTACCAGGCATTACAAATCATCTCATCAATAATGTCATTAAAAGATGTATTTACAACATCTCTCGAAATCATTTTAACGATTGCTTCGAGCCAATAAAACTTATAGCAATAAGACGGATCTTTTAACATCTGTGAGAAGCCCACTACATCCAAATTGTTATAGTATTTCCCATCAATATTAAGGTCGAGCTCACCCTTCATCATTCATTGCCCTCCCAGAATATTCGCTCTTTAAAACTGCCTCTTTCATCTTGCTTATCCTGCTTGACTTTCATAAGTTGCTCAATGGAATATCCTCTAGCCTCACAGATAGCAAATAGCACTTCTAAAACATCTGCCATCTCTTCAATCGATTTATCAGCTTGATATTCCGCAACTTCTTCATTAAGTTTTGTATCTAATTCCTGA
>JAILMB010000063.1 GCA_024692825.1 Lachnospiraceae bacterium
GGGGAAAAAGCAGATCGAGATCCGTTGACAGGATTGTACAATCGTTATGGGTTTAATACCCATGCTCTTCCAGTGAAAGAGTACGTGCTTGGAAACAACAAAGAACTTGAATTTTTGTTTATTGATGTTGATGAAATGAAACAGATTAATGATAACTTCGGTCATGGAGCAGGAGATCAATGTCTGGTTACACTGTCCAAAACTATTATGGATATTTCCTATAGCGAGCATTACAGGGATGAGAACTTTGTAGCCATGCGTTTTGGAGGGGATGAGTTTATTATCGTATGCGAGAAAAAAGAGTCTCCATTCTCGGAACTTCTAAAAAAAGAGGTTCGGAAAATGAATATGCTAAGACAATATCCTTTTGATATTAAAATCTCCATCGGCGTTTTAGATATTTCTCCTGAGGATGAGTTTACTCAGGATGAGATGTTAAAGATTGCGGATGATCGAATGTATGAAGAAAAAAGAAAGAAGAAAAGTGAAGCAGAAGATGAATAAGGAATACGAATTATTTATTAACATTTTAACAGAGGGAACATCTCCCTATCATGTAATTGGATTTACAAAAAAAGAATTAGAGGCCCATGGATTTGAAAAATTATCCATGAAGCAGTCCTGGAATCTTGAATTTGAGAAAAACTACTATGTAGAAGCATATGGAACTACAGTCATTGCCTTCCGTTTGCCAAAGAAAGATCAAATGGTGCCAACAGAGGAGAAAAGCGATCCAGTGATTCGACTTATGGCATCTCATACAGATTTTCCAAATCTTCGCATTAAATCAAATCCGGATTTGAAAGAAAAAGTATATGCAAAGATTAATACGGAAGTATATGGAGGAGCTATTCACTCCACATGGCTAGATCGACCTTTGGCCGTTTCCGGAAGAGTATCTATCCGCACAAAGAATCCATTTGCTCCAGAGATTATGTTTTATGACAGTAAACGACCATTATTTATTGTGCCGAATCTTGCAATTCATATGGATCGAGAGACGAATAAAGGAAAGGCTTTTAATCAGCAGACACAGCTTATACCAATTGGAAGCTTATCCGAAGATAACAAGGGCTTTATGGAATTTTTGGCAAAGGAATTGCAGGTGAAAAAAGAGGATATCCTAGGTTTCGAACTTGGATTGTACGATGAAGAAGCTCCTATTATGATGGGAATGGATGAGGATATGTTATCTGCATCCAGAATCGATAATATTTCTTCTGTTTCAGCATCCTTAGAAGCTATGATTCGTGATAATGAAGCAAAGAGTTTAGAGGTGTCAGCTTTCTTTGATCATGAAGAAATTGGAAGTGAAACAAAGCAGGGAGCAAAATCCCACCTGTTACAGGATGTTTTAAAAAAGGTATATGAATCCCTGGGATTTTCAAGTGATGAGTATATGAGAGCGGTATATGGTGGTATGGCTTTATCCGTAGATGTAGCACATGCCTATCATCCAAATTATTCAGAAAAAGCAGACCTTACCAATCAGCCAATGATGGGAAAAGGATTTGCTATTAAAGAGGCTTCGTCTCAGTCTTATACTACAGACTCAGAAGCTATTGCTGTATTAAAGAGTATTTGTGATAAGAATCAAATTGCATATCAGATTTATGCAAACCGTTCCGATATACCGGGAGGAAGAACCTTAGGTTCTTTTGTATCTTCTCAATTACCAATGAAGACAGTGGATATGGGAGTTCCTATTTTGTCCATGCATTCCGCTAGAGAATTAATGGGCGCAGCAGATTATAGATATATTAGAGAGGCGATGATTGCATTTTTAAATGCATAATCTAAAGGAAGAAAAAATGGCCATTGACCAGAGTAAAATTAGAAATTTTTGTATTGTAGCACATATTGATCATGGAAAATCAACATTAGCAGATCGTTTGATTGAACGTACAGGACTTTTGACTGAACGTGAGATGCAGTCTCAGGTGTTAGATAACATGGACCTGGAAAGAGAACGTGGAATTACTATTAAGTCTCAGGCGGTTCGTCTTATTTATAAGGCGGAGGATGGAGAAGAGTATATTTTAAATTTGATTGATACTCCAGGACATGTTGATTTTAACTATGAGGTATCTAGAAGCTTAGCAGCTTGCGATGGTGCCATTCTAGTAGTAGATGCAGCACAGGGAATTGAGGCACAGACCTTAGCAAATGTATATTTGGCACTAGATCATGATTTGGAAGTGTTACCTGTCATAAATAAAATCGATTTGCCAAGTGCAGATCCTAAACGTGTTATCGAAGAGATTGAAGATGTAATCGGTCTTCCTGCAGAAGATGCTCCACAGATTTCCGCAAAGACAGGGTTGAATATCGATACAGTATTAAAACAAATCATTGAAAATCTTCCAGCTCCTACTGGAGATCCAGATGCTCCACTTCAGGCTTTGATTTTCGATTCATTATATGATTCGTATGTAGGCGTTATTGTTTTTTGCCGTGTCAAAGAGGGTAGAATGAAAGCCGGAGACAAGGTTAAGATGATGGCTACAGGAGCGGAATTTGATATTGTAGAAGTTGGATATTTTGGAGCAGGTCAGTTTATACCATGTGATGAACTATCTGCCGGAATGGTAGGTTATATGACAGCCTCCATTAAAAATGTCAGAGATACAAGAGTAGGTGATACCATTACCTCGTCAGCAAATCCATGTGCTGAGGCATTACCGGGTTATAAAAAGGTAAATCCTATGGTGTATTGTGGTATGTATCCGGCAGACGGTGCAAAGTATCCGGATCTTCGAGATGCACTAGAAAAGTTACAGTTAAATGACGCAGCCCTCCAATATGAACCGGAGACATCCATTGCCTTGGGATTTGGGTTCCGTTGTGGATTTCTTGGACTTTTACATTTAGATGTGATACAGGAGCGATTAGAGCGTGAATACAACCTTGATTTGGTTACCACAGCTCCAGGTGTAGTTTATCGTGTCTATAAAACAGATGGAGAGATGATTGAACTTACCAATCCATCCAATTTACCGGATCCATCTGAAATCGATTATATGGAAGAGCCTATGGTAGACGCAGAGATTATGGTTACAAAAGATTATATAGGAGCCATTATGGATCTTTGCCAGGAGAGACGAGGTATTTATGTTTCCATGGAATACATGGAAGAGTCACGTGCACTATTAAAATACGTCTTACCTTTGAATGAGATTATTTACGATTTCTTTGATGCACTAAAATCCCGTTCAAGAGGATATGCTTCCTTTGACTATGAAATGAAGGGCTATGAACGAAGCGAACTTGTGAAGTTAGATATTTTAATTAATCACGAGATGGTAGATGCTCTATCCTTTATTGTGTTTAAGGACACTGCTTATGAGAGAGGAAGAAAGATGTGCGAGAAATTAAAACAGGAGATTCCTCGTCACCTCTTTGAGATTCCAATACAGGCAGCAGTAGGCTCTAAGATTATTGCCAGAGAAACTGTTAAGGCTATGCGAAAGGATGTCCTTGCAAAATGCTATGGTGGTGATATTAGCCGAAAGAAGAAACTTCTGGAAAAGCAAAAAGAAGGTAAGAAGAGAATGCGTCAGGTAGGAAATGTAGAGATTCCTCAGGAAGCATTTATGTCTGTATTAAAGTTAGACGAAGATTAAAGATAAAAAGAGACAAGACTTTTTATACTAGGGGAGGTGCAAGAATGGAATTATATATTCATATTCCGTTTTGCGTACAAAAATGTAAATATTGTGATTTCCTATCTGGAAATTATGATGTGAAATTAAGGGAAAAATATACATACGCACTTATAGCTGAAATTGAAAGCTACAAAGAAAGATTCAAGGATGAAACCATTACCTCTATCTATGTAGGTGGAGGTACTCCTACCTTTTTAGAAGTGGTTTTTATGCAGCGTATTTTTGATGCCATCTATCAAACATTTTCAGTGGATCAGGATGCTGAAATTTCTATGGAATGCAATCCGGGAACTGGAAGTTTAGAGGCCTTTAAAATTTATCGTCACATGGGTGTAAACCGTTTGTCTATAGGATTGCAATCTGCAAATGATGATGAACTGGAATTATTAGGTAGAGTTCACAATTTTGAAAAATTTGAATCTACATTTCGAGAGGCACGATTGGCAGGCTTTGAAAATATCAGTGTAGATATTATGACAGGTCTTCCTTATCAAACCTGGAATAAGCTTTCGAATACCATTAAAAAAGTGACCTACTTAAAACCGGAGCATATTTCCTGTTATTCCCTTATTGTAGAAGAGGGAACGGAGTTCTATGAAAAGTACAAAGAAGACTTAGAACTTCGAGAAAAAGACCTTGATACAGTTGCTCTTCCCGATGCAGATATGGAATATGAGCTTTATAAGCGTGCACAGAGCCTTTTAGAAGAAAAGGGATATCATCAGTATGAGATTTCAAATTATGCTCTTGAAGGGAAGGAATGTAAGCACAATATCGGGTACTGGAAGCGAATCCCATACTTAGGGGTAGGATTAGGAGCTGCTTCTTTGATTGATGAAGTACGTTATACCAATATTAGAGATATTTCTTCTTATATAGAAAGATGTGAAAAAGAAGAATCTGTTCGAGACGAAGAAATCGAATTGTC
This sequence comes from Lachnospiraceae bacterium, assembly GCA_024692825.1. Classification (GTDB taxonomy): domain Bacteria; phylum Bacillota; class Clostridia; order Lachnospirales; family Lachnospiraceae; genus JAILEN01. The sequence continues at coordinate 4,594 of JAILMB010000063.1, forward strand.
AAAACGAGATGCCATGTCGGAATACATGTATCTGGGATTTCGAATGAATGAAGGAATTGTTCGACAGGAGTTTTTTGAATTGTTTGGTCTTCGTGTTGAGGCGGTCTTTGGAAAGCAAATTAAAAAGTTTGAAAATGAAGGCCTGGTGAAAACCGCAGAGGGTAGAATCTTTTTGACAGAGAAGGGCATGGACGTATCGAATCGGGTTATGGCGGAATTCTTATTGGATTAAATGTAAAAAAACTGTGAAAATAGGAAATATTTCACAGATATTATTGACAAAGTAAAAATAGGGTGCTAAATTATCTCTTGAAGATATTAGCACTCTTTTTTTATGAGTGCTAACAGACAAAAGAACCGAGTAATGAGGGGTCGGATGGAAGAATTAGATGAAAGAAAAGTAAAAATCTTAAATGCCATTATCCAGAATTATTTGGAAACGGGAGAGCCCGTTGGCAGTCGTACCATTTCAAAAAGTTCGGATTTGAATCTATCATCCGCTACGATTCGAAATGAAATGAGTGACTTAGAGGAGTTAGGTTATATTGTTCAACCACATACCTCTGCAGGACGAATTCCTTCCGACAAGGGATATCGTTTTTACGTAGATCACTTGATTGCTGAAAAAGACGAAGAAATCTCCGATATTAAGGATTTGATGATTGAAAAAACCGAGAAGATGGAGAAGATGTTGAAGCAAGTAGTAAAGGTATTAGCAAATAATACCCAGTACGCTACCATGATTTCTGCACCAGCCATTACAGGAACGAAGGTAAAATTCGTTCAGCTTTCTCAGGTAAATGAACATCAGATTTTATCCGTTGTTATGATGAGCGGTAATATCGTTAAGAATAAATTAATTGATGTAGATGAACCTTTAAACAGTGAGAATATGTTAAAGCTGAATATGCTTTTAAACACCAATTTAAACGGTTTAACGGTTTCTGATATAAATTTAGCTCTTATTTCCCGAATGAAGGCTCAGGCAGGTGAATTTGAGGCTATTATTGAACAGGTGCTTCAAACTCTAGCTGAGACCATAGTGGATGAAGATGATACAGAAATATACACCTCAGGTGCAACTAATATTTTCAAGTATCCAGAACTTGCAGATACACAAAAAGCCAGCGAGTTTATTTCCGCTTTTGAGGAAAAAGAGGAACTACGAAATTTAATTGCAGACATAGAAACAGAGGGAGAGGAAAAAGGAACCGGTATTCAGGTTTATATCGGTGATGAGTCTCCAATCCAGACAATGAAAGATTGTTCTGTAGTCACTGCCACCTATGAATTAGGTGAGGGAGTGAAAGGTACCATTGGTATCATTGGTCCAAAGCGAATGGACTATAAAAATGTTATGGATAATTTATCTCATTTGAAAAAACAATTAGATCAAATGCTTAAGAATAATGATGACTAAGGAAAGGTGGCGATGTCGTGGCTGATAAGAAAGAAAACTTTGAAACAGAAGAAGTGAAAGAAGAAACAGCAGAAGAAACAACTGCCGAAGAAACACAAGAAGTAAAAGAAGAATCAAAGGAAGAAACAAAAGAAGAGAAGGATGATTCTAGTGAAGAAACATCCGAAGATGTAGAAGAAAAAGAAGAAAAGCCAAAGAAAAAATTTGGTAAAAAGAAAGACAAACGAGATGAGCAGATTGAAGAGTTAACCGATAAGGTGAAACGTCAATTGGCAGAGTTCGAAAACTTTAGAACCCGCTCAGAAAAAGAAAAATCTCAGATGTACGATATGGGTGCAAAAACCATCGTTGAAAAAATTCTTCCCGTAGTTGATAACTTCGAAAGAGGTTTGGCAGGAGTTGAAGAAGGTGATGCTTTTGCAGACGGAATGAAGATGATATACAAACAGCTTATGAGTGCTTTAGAAGAAGCTGGTGTAACACCAATTGAAGCTGTTGGAAAAGAATTTGATCCTGAATTCCATAACGCAGTTATGCAGGTGGAATCGGAAGAGTTTGAATCCGGAGTTGTAGCTCAGGAATTACAAAAAGGTTATATGTATCGCGACAGTGTAGTAAGACATTCTATGGTCGCAGTTGTACAGTAAATATTTATTAGTAAATTATATGATGGAGGAAGAAAATCATGGGTAAGATTATTGGTATCGATTTAGGAACAACCAACAGCTGTGTAGCTGTTATGGAAGGTGGTAAACCCACCGTTATTGCAAACCAGGAAGGTTCAAGAACAACACCTTCTATCGTTGCATTTACAAAGAACGGAGAGCGTTTAATTGGTGAACCTGCAAAGCGTCAGGCTGTTACAAATGCAGAAAACACAATCGCATCTATTAAGAGAGACATGGGTACATCTAACGGACGTACTATCGATGGAAAGAACTACTCTCCACAGCAGATTTCAGCTATGATTCTTCAGAAGTTAAAATCTGATGCAGAAAACTATTTAGGTGAAAGCGTATCAGAAGCAGTTATTACTGTTCCTGCTTACTTTAACGATGCTCAGCGTCAGGCTACAAAAGATGCTGGTAAGATTGCTGGTCTTGATGTTAAGCGTATCATCAACGAGCCAACAGCAGCTGCTTTAGCTTATGGTCTTGATAATGAAAATGAGCAAAAAATTATGGTATACGATTTAGGTGGTGGTACATTCGATGTATCTATCATTGAAATCGGTGATGGTGTTATCGAAGTATTATCTACTTCTGGTGATAACCGTCTTGGCGGTGACGACTTCGACCAGAAGATTACTGATTGGATGTTATCAGAGTTTAAGGCAAAAGAAGGTGTTGATCTTTCTTCTGATAAGATGGCTCTCCAGAGATTAAAAGAAGCTGCTGAAAAGGCAAAGAAGGAATTGTCTGCAGCAACAACTACAAACATCAACCTTCCATTTATTACTGCTACAGCAGAAGGCCCTAAGCACTTCGATATGGACTTAACTCGTGCTAAATTTGATGAGTTAACACATGACTTAGTTGAAAGAACTGCAATTCCTGTACAGAATGCTTTAAAGGATGCTGGACTTACATCTTCTGATTTATCTAAGGTATTATTAGTTGGTGGTTCTACACGTATTCCTGCGGTTCAGGATAAGGTAAAGGCTTTAACAGGACACGATGCTTCTAAGACTTTGAACCCTGATGAATGTGTAGCTATTGGTGCTTCTATTCAGGGTGGTAAGTTAGCAGGAGATGCTGGTGCTGGTGAAATCTTACTTCTTGATGTAACACCTCTTTCACTTTCTATTGAAACAATGGGTGGCGTAGCTACAAGATTAATTGAAAGAAATACTACAATTCCTACAAAGAAGTCTCAGGTATTCTCTACAGCAGAAGATAACCAGACAGCAGTAGATATTAACGTTGTTCAGGGTGAGCGTCAGTTTGCCAGAGATAATAAGTCTCTTGGACAGTTCAGACTTGATGGTATCCCTCCAGCACGTCGTGGTGTTCCTCAGATCGAAGTTACATTTGATATCGATGCAAATGGTATCGTAAACGTATCTGCTAAGGATCTTGGAACAGGTAAAGAACAGCATATTACAATTACAGCCGGATCTAACATGTCTGATGATGAAATCGATAAGGCAGTTAAGGAAGCAGCTGAATTTGAAGCTCAGGATAAGAAACGTAAAGAAGCAATTGATACCAGAAATGACGCTGATAGCTTCGTATTCCAGACACAGAAGGCTCTTGATGAAGTAGGTGCAAACCTTGATGCAGCTGATAAGTCAGCAGTTGAAGCTGATATGCAGGCAGTTAAGGATCTTTTAGATAAGCACCCACAGGCTGAGGAAATGAGCGAATCTGATGTAGCTGAATTAAAGGCAGCTCAGGAGAAGTTACAGGAATCAGCTCAGAAGGTATTTGCAAAGATGTATGAAAATGCTCAGGCAGCACAGGGCGCAGCAGGTCCTAATCCTGGAGCAGGCCCTGATATGAATGCAGGAGCTGGTGCACAGGGTGCAAATGATGATGTTGTCGATGCAGACTTCAAAGAAGTTTAAGGATTAAAAGAAAATGGCAGAACAGAAACGTGATTATTATGAGGTTCTCGGCGTCGATCGTGGCGCCGATGAATCCACTATAAAAAGTGCATATCGAAAGCTGGCAAAGAAGTACCATCCGGATATGCATCCGGGGGATAAAGAAGCGGAAGCAAAGTTCAAAGAAGCATCTGAGGCTTATGCTGTTTTATCTGACGCTGATAAGCGTCGCCAGTACGATCAATTTGGTCATGCGGCCTTTGAAGGTGGAGCAGGTGGAGCCGGAGGATTTGATTTCTCTGGAATGGATTTCTCGGATATTTTCGGAGATATTTTTGGAGATTTCTTTGGCGGTGGTTCAAGACGTGCAAGCAATGGTCCTATGAAGGGTCAGAGCATTCACACATCTGTTACCATTACCTTTGAAGAAGCAGCTTTTGGTTGCGAAAAAGAAATTGAATTGGTATTAAAGGATGAATGTCCTACCTGTAAGGGTAGTGGAGCAAAGCCTGGTACCTCTAAGGTGACTTGTAGTCGATGCGGAGGTAAGGGTAAGATTGTTACCACGGCTCAGTCCTTCTTTGGAACTGTTCAAAATGTTACCACATGTCCGGAATGTCAGGGAACAGGTCAGATTATTAAGGAAAAATGTGTGGACTGTCATGGAACAGGCTATATAGCAAAGAAAAAGAGAATCTCTGTTAGTATTCCAGCAGGAATCGACCACGGTCAAAGAGTTCGTATCCGTGATAAGGGAGAACCGGGAATTAACGGTGGCCCTAGAGGTGATTTAATGGTGGAAGTTCGTGTGAAAGAACATCCAATCTTTGTTCGTAGAGATTATGATATTTATTCAAACGCACCGATTTCCTTTGCACAGGCTGCTCTTGGCGGAGAGGTAATTATTGATACTCTTGATGGAAAGGTTTCCTATGAAGTAAAGGCTGGAACACCTACAGATACGAGAATTCGTCTTCGTGGAAAAGGAATTCCTTCTTTGAGAAATCCAAACATGCGAGGAGATCACTATGTTACCTTAGTGGTACAGGTTCCAACAAAGTTGAATGAAAAGGCAAAAGAAGCCCTTCGTACTTTTGATGCAGAAACAGGAAACTCATTGGAGACAAAAGAAGGGGATGTTCCTTCCTCTAAGAAAAAAGGGAAGAAAAAATTCTTTTAGGTTGTTAGACCTTGGTTTATATGTAAGACCTGGGTTGTTGATAAGCGTATTTATATTCACCGGTGACACGCTCGCGCTTTGGTGCCGAACGTAGCGGATGCTAAATTCACTTCGTTCATTAAGCACCGACGTTCGTCAAAAGTCACCTACGTGAATATAAATACGCTTATTATTTTACAGGTTTTAATAATAAGTGAATTAGTCCCTCATAAGTTACTACGTGAATATAAATACGCTTATTATTTTACGGGTTTTAAAAATAAAGGAATTAGTTCGATTACGGCAAATGTTATCGGGATTAGTAGAGATATGCTTATTACTGTTGGTGATGAAAGATAATTGGAGTATTGTGTAGGATTTGTTGTATACTATCAATAGATTTTCGAGAGAGGATATACTTATAGAAGTATAAGGTGATGAAATATGAAGTGGATTAAATATACCATTGATACGGTTCCGGAAGCTGAGGATATTATCAGTGGAATTTTAATGGAAAATGGAATTGATAATATTGAAATTCAGGATAATCTTCCTGTGTTTGATGAAAAACAGGGGGGCGTCTATGAAGAACTTCAGCCGGATGTGACAGGTGATTTAGAGGAATGTCACATTATTTTTTATGTGGATGAAGATTTTGATGCAACCTCTATGTTGGAACGTATTCAGTTATCCATTGAAGATACGAAGAAATTTATGGATATTGGAAGTGGAAAGATTTCTGTTGGAGAAACCAATGAAGAAGATTGGAGAAACAACTGGAAAAAATACTTTCATAGTTTTACCATTGAAGACATTTTGTTCCAACCAACCTGGGAAGATGAATCCGACGCGAAAGAGGGACAAATGGTGGTTAAAATTGATCCGGGCATTGCCTTTGGAACAGGAAAACATGAGACTACGCAGCTTTGCATTCGCCAGTTAAAGAAGCATCTAAAAGGTGGAGAAGCTGTTTTAGATTTGGGATTTGGTAGCGGTATTTTATCCATTGTAGCCCTAAAACTTGGAGCTGGCAGCGTTGCCGGAACGGACATTGATGAGGATTGCATCCCTTCTGCAAATGAGAATTTTAAAAACAATGGATTGGATCAATCTTTAGGAACCTTTTTCATCGGTAATCTGACAGAGGATGAGGCATTAGAAAAACAGCTTGGAAATGAATGCTATGATGTGGTTGTAGCAAACATATTGGCAGATATTATCGTTGATATGATGCCACATATTCCCGGTCGCATGAAAAAAGGAGCGACCTTTATTTCATCAGGAATCATTGATTTTAAGGCAGATGAAGTTAGAAAAGCCATTGAAGAGGCGGGACTTAAGGTAACGGAGGAAAATCACCAGGGAGAATGGGTGAATATTACTGCTATAAAAGAGTAGAAATCGTTAGCACTGGTTAAAGATTAGGAAACTATTACTTGATTTGAAGTGTTTTGCAAGGTAATATATATAGGATACTTATTTTTAAATGATTGTATAAATAAGTTTATACTTTAGGAGGGTTAGAATGGAAGCCTATTTAGATAATTCAGCAACAACAAAATGTAGTTCAAAGGCAGTTAAGCTTATGACAAAAGTGCTGACAGAAGATTACGGAAATCCTTCTTCTTTACATAACAAGGGTATGGATGGGGAGAACTATCTTCGAGATGCACGAAGCATTATTGCAAAATCTTTAAAGGTTAACGACAAAGAAATCATTTTTACCTCCGGTGGAACAGAGTCCAATAACCTGGCACTTATTGGAACAGCTATGGCCTATAAAAGACGTGGAATGCACATTATTTCAACACCTATTGAGCATCCTTCGGTAGCAAATCCACTGGCTTTTTTAGAGGAAAGAGGATTTGAGATTACATATCTTCCGGTAGATCATAGTGGCCTGATTGATTTAAAGGCATTATCTGATGAGATTCGACCAGATACGATTTTAGTATCAATTATGCATGTAAATAACGAAATTGGGGCAGTTGAACCCATTAAAGAAGCTGCAAATATTATTAAGCAGAAAAATTCTACTACCTTGTTCCATGTAGATGCAATTCAATCCTACGGTAAGCTTGAAATTTTACCGAAAAAGATGAATATCGACTTGCTTTCTGTCAGTGGACATAAGATTCACGGACCAAAGGGAAGCGGATTTTTGTACATTTCAGAAAAGGTAAATTGCAAGCCGATTCTATTAGGCGGCGGACAGGAATTGGGATATCGTTCCGGTACAGAAAATGTGCCTGCTATAGCCGGACTTGGTGTGGCTGTAGAAGAAATCTTTAAGAAATTTGAAAAGAATCAGAATCAGTTATACGAGTTAAAGGATTATTTTGTAGATGAGGTTCAAAAGATTGATGGAGTGTCATTAAATGGTCCTTTGGATGTACATGGAGCGCCACATATTATCAGTGTGTCGGTAGAAGGAGTACGTGCAGAGGTATTATTACACGCCTTAGAGGAAAAGTATGTCTATGTTTCTGCAGGAAGTGCATGCTCATCTAATAAACCGGCTCTATCTAAAACCTTAAAGGCTATTGGATTGAATAATAATTTATTAGATTCCACTGTTCGAGTTAGTTTTTCTGTTCATACCACAAAGGAAGAGGTGGATTACGCCTTAGAACAGATGCAGGAGATTATTCCAAAATTACAAAAATACACAAGACATTAATAGAGATAGAAAAGGATAAATTCATGGAAAAAGCATTTTTAATAAAGTACGGAGAAATTGCATTAAAAGGAAAAAACAGACGTACCTTTGAGGAAAGCCTTGTAAAACAGATTCAGTTTGCACTAAAGGATGTGGATGGGGAGTTTGAAGTAACTCGTCCAATGGGTCGTATCTTTGTAGAGTCCAAGGAAGAATTCGATGTGGATGATGCAATTGAAGCATTACAGCATGTATTTGGTATTGTTGGAATCTGTCCGGCAGTACTTACAGAAGATACCGGATTCGATGATCTGGCAAAAGAAATTGTGGCATATGTAGATGAAGTTTATCCTGATAAGAATTTTACCTTTAAGGTGGATAGTAGAAGAGCTAGAAAAAACTATCCTATGAATTCTATGGAATTAAATGCCAAAATTGGAGAGAAATTATTAGAAGCTTTCCCTGAGATGAAGGTAGATGTACATCATCCGGAGGTTATGATCCATGTAGAGATTCGTGAGAGAATTAACTACTACTGTAAGGAGATTCCCGGACCTGGTGGAATGCCGGTAGGAACCAATGGATCCGCTATGCTTTTATTGTCAGGAGGAATCGACTCTCCAGTAGCAGGTTATATGATCGCAAAACGTGGTGTTACCATTGATGCTACCTATTTCCATGCACCACCTTATACTTCAGAACGTGCAAAACAAAAGGTAATTGATTTGGCGAAGCAGGTTTCTAAATACGCAGGACCAATTCGTCTTCACATTGTAAACTTTACAGATATTCAGCTCTATATCTATGAAGAGTGTCCTCACGAAGAGTTAACCATAATTATGCGCCGTTACATGATGAAGATTGCGGAGCATTTTGCATATGAAGATGGAGACTTAGGTCTTATTACCGGTGAAAGTATCGGACAGGTTGCAAGCCAGACTATGCAGTCTTTAGAGTGCACAAATGCAGTTTGTACATTACCTGTATACCGTCCATTGATTGGATTTGATAAACAAGAAATTATTAAACGTTCAGAGGAAATCGGCACCTATGAGACTTCTATTTTGCCTTACGAGGATTGTTGCACCATTTTTGTTGCAAAACATCCTGTTACAAAACCAAGAAGAAGTGTAATAGAAAACTCAGAAAAAAAGCTCGCCGAAAAAATCGACGAGCTCATGGATGTTGCTATTCAAACAACTGAAACTGTAACGGTTACACCTTAAACGATGTAATCCTTTAATGCGTCAACGATTTCAGCGTCGTTTTCAGCATGGATTGTCAAATCAATGTTTTGAGATAAATCCAATGAGAAGATTCCCATGATGGATTTTGCATCAATTACATAACGACCAGAGATCAAATCAAAATCGCTGTCGAACTGACTGATTGTATTAACGAAGGATTTTACCTTGTCGATGGAATTTAATGAAATTTTAACAGTCTTCATGTGACGTCCCTCCTATAATTAGTTATTTTATAAGTCAATCCTAAAGCAAAAGAGTTAAAAAGTCAATCGAGGAATATACCCATGAAAAAAGCGGCCTTACATAATCTCGGCTGTAAAGTTAATGCCTATGAAACAGAGGCTATGGAGCAGATGCTCATTGAAGACGGATATACCATTGTTCCATTTTCGGATGTAGCAGATGTTTATGTAATCAATACCTGCTCCGTTACAAATATAGCTGATAAAAAATCAAGACAGATGATTCACCGTGCAAAGAGAAACAATCCGGATGCCGTTGTAATTGGAGCAGGTTGTTATATTCAAACAGCTACAATTGCAGGTGTAACACCGGAAGAGTTATCCTGTGATATCATCATTGGAAATAATCAAAAAAATATGTTGATCCTTGAGCTTCATAAGTTTATTGAAGACCACCGTATGGAAAGCGCCATCTTTGATATTAATGATGGAGTGGCAGAGTATGAAGACCTGGCAATGTTTTCACCTAAGGAACACACAAGAGCCTTTGTAAAGATTCAGGATGGATGCAATCAGTTTTGCTCTTATTGTATTATTCCATTTGCAAGAGGAAGAGTTCGCTCCAGAAAGCCAGAAAGCATTTTAGAAGAAGTAAATACTTTAGCGAAAAACGGCTACAAGGAAATCGTTCTTACAGGAATTCATTTGTCATCCTATGGTATTCCCGGAGAAATCGAATTAATTGATGTTATTGAAATGATTGATGAAATCCCAGGAATAGAGCGAATTCGATTAGGGTCCTTAGAACCACAGGTTTGTACAGAAGAATTTTGCCAGCGTATTTCAAAAGTGAAAAAGATTTGTCCTCATTTCCATCTTTCACTGCAAAGTGGAAGTGACGCCACCTTAAAGCGAATGAACCGTAAGTACAACGCCAAAGAGTATAAAGAAGGATGCCAACGCCTTCGTAAAGTCTTTGATCATCCGGCTATTACTACAGATGTAATTGTAGGATTTCCTCAGGAATCAGAGGAAGAGTTTGAAGAGAGCAGAGCCTTTTTGGAAGATGTGAATTTTTATGAGATGCATGTATTTAAATATTCTCGTCGCCACGGAACAAAGGCTGCATCCATGGATGGACAAATCATTGAATCTGACAAGGCAATACGAAGTGATGTGTTAATTTCCCTTGGAAAGGAAATGTCAAAGGATTATCGAAAGAGTTTTTTGGGTAAAGAAGTAGAGGTTTTAACAGAAGAGATTTTAGAGTTAAATGGAAAAACCTATTGGACTGGATTTACAAAAGAATACATACGAGTAGCCTTTGAGGCAGAGGAAGATTGTTCCAATAGAATTGTCTCTGGAGTGATCAAAGAATTTCTAACAGAAGAAGTCATGCTATTGGATTCTTTACAATTGCAGTGATTTCCTTTAAAATAAAAATAGTAATTTGTTTACAGATAGGACGGATATTATGGCAGATTTAAATAACACTCAATATTTTAAAGTTGAAAAAGAAAATACAGTTTCTGTAAAGGATATTTTGGCTTTGGTATATCAGGCTCTTTCTGAAAAAGGATATAATCCTGTAAATCAGATTGTAGGTTATGTTATGTCTGGAGATCCTACCTTTATTACAAGTCACAACAACGCTAGAAGCCTTATTATGAAGGTGGAAAGAGATGAACTTGTAGAAGAACTTTTGAAAGAATACATTAAGACCGAAGGTTGGAAGTAGGATTTCATGAGTGAGGGTAGAGTATTAGGATTAGATTTTGGCTCTAAGACAGTTGGGGTTGCAGTATCGGACCCCTTGTTTTTGACTGCCCAGGGAGTTGAAATCATCCGTCGTGAAAAAGAATCGAAACTACGAAAGACGTATGCCAGGATTCGAGAACTGATCGATGAGTATGAAATCACATCTATTGTCTTAGGTTATCCCAAGAACTTAAACGGAACAGAAGGAGATCGTTGTGAAAAAACAACGGCCTTTAAAGAAGAGTTGGAGAAGAAATTCAATCTTCCTGTAATTCTATGGGATGAAAGACTGACTACGGTTTCCGCTGACAATATAATGATGGAATCTGGAATACGTCGTGAACATAGAAAAGAATACGTTGATGAAATTGCAGCGATGCTTATACTACAGGGATATTTAGATTCAAAGCATCAGTAAAGGATTTTATATGGAAAAAATTATACTTGATTCAGAAGAGGGAGAAGAGATTTCCTTTTTTGTAATAGATGAAACTAAATTAAACGGAACTCAGTATCTTTTGGTATCTGAGCAAGATCCGGAAAAGATGGAAGATGAAGAAGGCGATGCCACCATTATCAAATGTGTCGCAGAGGAAGCCGACGATGTGGTTTACGAATTCGTTGAGGATGACGCAGAGTGGGACGCTGTCATTTCCGTATTTTCTGAATTGCTCGATGATGTAGATATTGAGGAATAAGAACGGACTATTTTTGTCAAAAGGAGGATATTTTGAGTAAAACTAAAAATAGCAAATTGCGTATCATTCCCCTAGGAGGTCTTGAGCAGATTGGAATGAATATTACTGCCTTCGAATACGAGGACAGTATTATTGTTGTGGACTGCGGTCTTGCTTTTCCTACAGATGATATGCTAGGAATAGACCTTGTCATTCCTGATATCTCTTATTTATTAGAGAACGAGGAAAAGGTAAAGGGTCTGTTTATTACCCATGGCCATGAGGATCATATTGGAGCGATTCCTTATGTCTTAAAACAGTTAAATATGCCAATTTATGCAACAAAGCTTACAATGGGCATTATTGAACATAAACTACAGGAGCATAATCTATCGTCTCAGGTTCGAAGAAAGGTTGTAAAATATGGCCAGTCTATTAATCTTGGACCTTTCCGTGTAGAGTTTGTAAAGACCAACCATTCCATTCAGGATGCGGCAGCATTTGCCATTTATACACCTGCAGGTGTGGTATTCCACACGGGAGATTTTAAGGTTGATTACACACCGGTATTTGGTGATGCCATTGATTTACAGCGAATTGCTGAGATTGGTAAAAAGGGCGTTTTAGCCGTTATGTGTGATTCTACAAATGCAGAAAGACCTGGATTTACCCAGTCAGAACGCACGGTAGGAAAACAGTTTGATAATATTTTTGCAGAGAACCAATCTACTCGAATTATTATTGCAACCTTTGCATCTAATGTGGATCGTGTACAGCAGATTATCAATTCCGCTTATAAATATGGACGTAAGGTAGTGGTAGAAGGTCGAAGCATGGTAAACATTATCTCTACTGCATCTGAACTTGGATATTTAAATATTCCTGAAAATACGTTGATTTCTATTGATGAGTTGAAGAATTATCCTGATGAAAAGACGGTTCTTATTACGACAGGTTCTCAGGGTGAGTCTATGGCGGCCTTGTCTCGAATGGCAAATGGTATGCATAGAAAAGTTTCCATTCAGCCAAATGATACGATTATTTTCTCCTCACATCCAATTCCCGGAAATGAGAAGGCTGTATCAAATATTATGAATGAACTTTATCGTAAAGGTGCAAATGTTATTTTCCAGGATGTTCACGTATCAGGCCATGCCTGTAAGGAAGAAATCAAATTGATTTATACCTTGTTGCATCCAAAATACTGTATTCCAGTGCATGGAGAATACAAGCATTTAAAAGCACAAGAGGCTTTGGTAAAAGAACTTGGATATACTTCTGATGATATCTACATTCTTTCTTCAGGAGATGTATTAGAGCTGGATGACGAGTCAGCAAAGGTGGCAGGTCATGTACACACAGGAGCCATCATGGTCGATGGATTAGGTGTAGGTGATGTTGGAAACATTGTCCTTCGCGATCGTCAGCATTTGGCCGAAGATGGAATTATCATTGTAGTGATGACGCTACAGGCTGGAACAGGTCTTGTTTTAGCCGGTCCTGATATTGTCAGCAGAGGCTTTGTCTATGTAAGAGGTTCTGAGGACTTGATGGATTCTGCAAGAGCAGTGTTGAATGATACCATGGAAGATTTGATGAGTGATGGCGTTTCTGATTGGGGACGAATCAAGTCAGAGATTAAATCTTCACTTTCTGATTTCGTTTGGAAAGAGACACAAAGACGGCCAATGATTATGCCTATTCTTATGGAAGTATAAAATGAAAGGGTTAGATTTCATTTGAAATCTAACCCTTATTTTTATGAATGATATGAAATGTATTCTTTGTACCAAAGAGCAGAGTCCTTTAGGGTTCTCTCTTGAGTTTCAAAATCCACATATACAATTCCGAAACGGTCTCTATAACCAAAATTCCACTCAAAGTTATCAAGGAGTGACCACTGGAAGTAGCCTCTTACATCTGCTTTGTCAGATACTTTTTCTAGTCTTGATAAGTACTGATCCAAGAAGTTGATGCGACCACCGTCGTGAATAGAACCATCCTTTGAAATAAAATCAGGGGCAGCAATTCCGTTTTCTGTAATGTAAATTGGCTTCTTATAACGTTCATATAAGAAATAAGGTCCCCAATATAAGCTTTCTGGAGTAATGGGCCAGTTGTTGGAAGTCATAGGAAAACCAGGTCTTCGTTCCACTGTTTCAGGAGTGTGATCCTTTCCCATTCGGATTTCTTTACCGTTATAAATATTTTGGCCATAGATATCTGTAGGCTCTGAAATAAGCTTCATATCTGCCTCTGTGTAGTGCGGTAGATATTGCTCAAATTGTTTTAAAAACTGATCCGGAAAAGAACCAAGCATGATAGGATCTGACCAGGCAGATACGTTCCATGTCCATTCGTTGATGGAAGCAGGAATATCAAAAAGGGCAGTTCTTGCAGCATCAATATCCTCCTTACTTGTTGAAGCAGGATAGCACATAGAGCCGGTTGGCGCAATACCAATTTGTAGAGGATTATGAGCATATTCTCTTAATTTTTGTACAGCTCTGCCGTGAGCCTTTAATACGTTTTGATGCATGATTAACTGATCACGAATAGGAGCCTTTAAACCGGGAGCATGTTCTCCCGTATTATATCCAAGACCAATAAAACACTGAGGCTCATTTAGTGTAAAGAAATTTGTTGCTCGGTCTGAAAAGCGATCAGAAATAAGAGCTGCGTAATCTCCAAACCATTCCACAATATCAGGATTCATCCAACCGCCACGCTTATGGAGCTCATAAGGAAGTTCCCAATGATAGAGGGTGATAAATGGAGTGATATTATATTCTAAAAGACAGTCGATTAAGTCACTGTAAAACTTTATGCCGGCTTCATTTACTTTTCCATAGCCATTAGGTAAAACTCTAGCCCAATTAATGGAAAACCGATATGCTTTTAAACCTAAATCGGCCATGAGTTTTACATCTTCTTTATATTTGTGGTAGTGATCACAAGCAACATCTCCGGTATGACCTTCAAATACTCGGTTTTCTTCTTTGCAAAAAACATCCCAAATATTTAATCCTTTACCGTCGGCGTTATAACCACCTTCAATTTGATAGGAGCTGGTAGCGCATCCCCAGATAAAATCTTTTTGATAAGCCATTTTTATTTCCTTTCAAGAAAAATAGCCCGGCCCAAAGGCCGGGCGCTTTTTATCCCATGATAACAGTGACAGATACTTCTTGTACATCCTTTTTTAATGGAATTACATTGCCATCAATGGGAGTATTGTCTACAAGAACTTTTTTAACACCTTTTTCTACACCAGCAGAATTGTCTACTGTAATGTGATAGGTGACACCTCTAAAGATTCGGTCTAGTCGATATCCCTTGTTGTCGGATGGGATACAAGGATCAATCATCAATCCGTCTAGGGTAGGTTTGATTCCTAAAATATACTGACTAATAGTTGTAAAAGTCCAAGCTGCTGTACCTGTTAACCATGAGTTTTTGCCTTCACCGAAGGTATGAGCGTCTTTACCGGCAACCATCTGACAGTATACATATGGTTCACATCTGTGAATGTCAGAGATTTCTTCGAGATATACGGGACAAGTTTTTTTAAATACATCGAAGGCTCGGTTGCCATGTCCTAATTCGGTTTCTGCACAAGCAATCCATGGATTGTTGTGACAGAAGATTCCGGCATTTTCTTTGTACCCCGGTGGATAGGATGATATTTCTCCAAGCTCCACGTGGTAGGTTGTATATGCAGGCTGCAGTAAAACAATACCGTATTTCGTATCGAGTCGTTCTTCAACAGAACGTAGTGCAGTAGATGCCTTTTCATTGTCTATTCCGACCTGTGCCATAACGCACATACCCTGAGGCTCAATATAGATTTGACCTTCGTCGCATACTTTTGAACCTACGGGGTTTTGGTTGGCGTCATAAGCACGTAAGAACCATTCTCCATCCCAACCTTTTGTTTCAATGGAAGCAGTCATTTTTTCTGTAAGAGAGAGAACTTCATCGGCGCGTTGTTTTTTTCCAATATGCTGTAATAAATCAGCATATTCTTTTCCGTATTTTACAAACATTCCAGCAATGAAGACTGATTCCGCTACAGGTCCTTCGCTAGGACCGGTGGTCTGGAAGCTTTCTCCAGGTTCTTCTGAAAAACAGTTAAGATTTAAGCAGTCATTCCAATCTGCTCGACCAATCAGTGGAAGTCCATGAGGACCTAAGTGGGTAGCAGTAAAATTAAAGCTTAAATCAAGGTGCTCTAATAAAGAAGCAGTGTTTTCATTATTATTGTCAAAGGTGCATATTTCGTCCAGGATGGAATAGTCACCGGTTTCTCTCAAGTAAGCACAGGTGCCGGCAATGAGCCAAAGAGGATCGTCATTGAATCCACCGCCGATAGCAGCATTTCCTTTTTTGGTAAGTGGCTGATACTGATGATAGGTACTTCCATCATCAAATTGGGTATTGGCGATATCGATAATTCTGGCTCTTGCTCTTTCGGGTATTAAATGGACAAATCCTAATAAATCCTGGCAGGAATCACGAAATCCCATGCCACGACCCATTCCGCTTTCAAAGTAGCTAGCGGAACGACTCATATTAAAGGTAACCATACATTGGTACTGGTTCCAAATGTTTACTAAACGATTTAATTTATCATCAGAAGTTTCTACATTATAAGTAGAAAGTAAGTTGTTCCAATAAGCTTTTAACTCATCAAAAGCTTTTGCAACTTTTTCATCTGTATCATATTTTTGAAGCAATTCCTTGGCAGGTTTTTT
>JAILMB010000077.1 GCA_024692825.1 Lachnospiraceae bacterium
CATGTACCATCACTCCTTTTTCATCTTTGTTCTGATACTTATTTGCATAAAAATTCTATTAACTGTTTCTCCATTATAGGCATCCACCATTCTTCATATCCGGCTTTGGTAGGATGAATCTCATCATACATATATAATTCATATGATTCCTGGTCAATATCATTAAACACTTTATCGCTATATAAATCTATAATCCCTATGGACCACTTATCCTGCAGCGCATATAACTGTTGCACCATTTTTTCGTATTCCTTATTGGAATAATAAGCTCCGGTGTAAAAAACTACAGGGCAATTCCAAGTCTGTTCGGAATAAGCAATCACATATTCCATTGCACCGGTAATTGTAGATGTATCAAAATCCTTTAATTCCTTTGATTCACTAATCTGACCCAAATCTTTCTTCATAGTAGCATCATTTGTAGATAATTGACATACCACACAATCAACTTTTTCATCAATATTCAATTCTTTTAATCTTCTCACATAACTTTTCCCGTTTCCAAAAGCCAGAAAAGATGGTATCGATGTTTGATTCACCAGCGTCGTTCCGCTTTTTGCTTCTTTAATTGCCTGAACTCCATCCCGATATTCAAATAATTCCACAAAAGACTGTTGTTCTGCCGCAGCTCCATCAGTCACACTACTACCTAAAAAAATAATAGTTTTGCCATTTAATGAATGATCCAAGTTTTTTTCAAGATTTGAAATATCATATTCTGCCGCATTTCCTGGTGCATCTTCCCGTTTTTCCATTTCTATTTGTACAAAGATTTGTAAACCACCTTCTAATGCTATCAATAAAGCCACTAGAATGATTGCAATATTTCTAATTCTTTTTTTCATTTTTAGTCTTATATTACCTCTAGGCACTCATTTCTTTTACTTTTTCTGAAATATGATCAAATTTTCCTACTACATCATCTACATGTTCTGTTATTTCCTTGTTTTTAGATAAAGTTTCAGATAGCGAAGCTGTTACTTCCTCACTACAAGCAGAAAGATTTGATGATCTATCAGTTATATTCTTGTTCATAGCCGTCATTCTGACCATTTGACTCTCTACATTAAACACACTATTTTTCAGTTCTGCAAATTGCTGATTTAACGCCAGAAACTGGTTAACCATATTTTCTAATGTTTGTTTCTGTAACGATGTTATTTCTATGTTTTGGGATATTTGTGCAAAAACATCATCAGCCCCATCATATAATTCTTCTAGTATGTAAGTTATATTCTCAGTAGCGCTTTTTGTTTGCTCTGCCAGCTTTCTGATTTCATCTGCAACAACAGCAAATCCCTTTCCTGCTTCACCTGCTCTAGCAGCCTCAATAGAGGCATTTAATGCCAATAGATTTGTTTGTGTAGAAATATTAATAATTACATCTGTAATATTCTTCGCCTCATCAGATTTTTCTTTTAATGTTAAAGATGACTGTTTCATTGATTCTCCAGACGCAATCGATTTCTCTCCTTCATTCATTAAGTCGTTAATAATTGACTCATTGGTTTTAAACATATCTGAAGTTTTATCAATCGTATCTACAACATTACTGACAGCTTGATTTGTAACTTCTACCACATTTGAAATGTCACCACTAACCTCTGTAAGTTCAATTGCTGATTCTGTTGTCACAACATTCCCGGATTCTATATTTGTTAAATATTCCCTTGCCACACTTGATACTTCATCAACCCTTTCTAAACTTGATTTCATATCTATAAGCATATTCGTAACTTCTTTTGCCTGTTCCTTTAAAAATACTGCTTTTTCTTCATTTTCTTTTGCAGAATCAGCTATCACCGACAAATTTTCTTTATTATGTTTTACTAGGCACCAAACAGCAAGCTGAGAAAATGTACAGCCAAAAATAAGGGGAGAAAGAATATAATTTAGTGCTTCCCGGCCTGCTCCTTGAACCATAACATCAAACAAAAAATAAATTATCGTCATTGAAGCATACACTGCACAAATAATTGCTGAATATTTTCTATCTTGATATAACATCACAACGAACACAACAACAGAAGCTGTAGTCAGTTCATGATAACCGCTCATATTTAGTCCAACAAAATAACAACAACCAAATGAAATTAATACTAATATCTGAAAATTCTTTCGATATTGATCACTTCGTTGAATTAGTATAGCCGCTACTAGAAACAACAACCCTATTACAGCAATAACCTTCACTTGTATATATTCATTTTTTGCAAAAAACAAGTATGCTCCAGCCGCGCCAAGACTATATAACGTCAATAAAGCTAAAACAATGTTATTTGCTCTCATTCTTTGTCTTTCTATCATATCTACTCCTTCCTTGCTTCATTAAAATATTTTGAAACACCTGGCGCATCTCTTCCCTCCTGAAAATAATTCGTCATTCTCTGAAAAACCTCTCTGCTCTCCGGCCACAATGGGTATTTCACAGCAAATACGTGATCTAACACTCTTTCTTTTCCCTTTGGGAAATTTTTTAATTGACACTTCACCTGATGTTTTTTTAATGCCTGCTCCAATTTAAGGGTATCTTTTTGAATCAAATCCTGATCTCCTGTTACAAGATAAATCGGCGGATAATGAGCAACATCAACCATGGAAATCGGATTTATAATATACTTTGCATAAGGCATCCTTTGTTCCTCTTTTGACAACACCACATCACTAATACATTTCATTAGATCCTTTCGCTGCGTATCCAAACAGATTGAGATAAAACCGGCAGCCTGAAACTCAACCCCCACACCTTTTTCCTGAAAAGCATTTTGTAATAAATCACTTTCATTAATAGACAACGCGAATAAAGACAACAAGGCCCCTGCTGAATCTCCTGTCAAATATGCATCCTTCAAATTCAGATGCAAATCCTGTTCATTCTCAGACAAAAATCTAAAGGCAGACATCACATCCGAAATTTGTTCTTTTAATGTAACCTCGGGAATTCTTCGGTAGCTAATACTTACCGTCCGATATCCCAATCTCGCCCATTCATAATTAAAATTTGCATTTACTTCTTTATAGGAAGCAAACAATCCACCTCCATGAATGTTAATCATGACCGGTGCAGATTCTGAGGTTTCTTTTAAAGAATAAATATCCAACAGATGACCTCTTTCTCTATCTTGGATATAAGCAATATCTTTTTGTATCTGAAGGTCCGATGTATCTTGCTTCATTTTTGAAAGTCTTTTCTCGTCACCCTTTTCAAAGAGATAACGAAACATCAATGTTCCCATTCTTGACATTAAATCGCCCCCTTTATCACTGTCAGGACATTTCTTGCTGCCCTTTGTAAATCATCTATTTGAATGAAACCCTCTTTGTACTCTTGATACAGTTTCTTTTTATTTTTTTTGCTTCCAGGCATAATAAGATCCACGCCGGCATGTATGCTCTTTGCCTCATCCGCTCTGTCTTCTCCAACCGAAAGCCAATCTGTCATTACAAGACCCTGATAGTTCCACTCCTTTTTCAATACTTCATTTAACAGATGAACGTTTTCCGCTGCATATACCCCGTTTACTTTGTTGTACGCCGTCATAAGAGCTGCAGGAGTAGAATTTTTTACCACGATTTCAAATGGTTTCAAATATATCTCCCTAAGTGTTTTTTCAGACATATTGGATGACATATAGTAACGGTTTGTCTCCTGATTATTACAGGCAAAATGCTTTATCGTTACGCCCCGTCCGGAAGTAGTCTGAACACCTTTTACAATGCCGGTAGCCATATCCCCAGTCAATACAGGATCCTCACTAAAATACTCATAATTGCGACCACACAAAGGATTTCGAATAATATTAATTGCCGGAGCCAACCACAGTGTCACACCATATTTCTCCATTTCTTTTCCCACAGCAATTCCCATATCTTGACATAATGCTTTGTTCCATGTTTGGGCAACTGCATTGGCTACTGGAAATCCTGTGACAAATTGATAGATTACTTGGTCCTTTTTTTCATTTCCTAAACGAAGCTTGGCAATCACACCGGGCAACAACTCATAAAAAGAAAGTGGGAAATCCAATGGCTTAATTTTTCCACTTTTGCTAATGGTTGAACGTCTCTGAAGTCGTACCCCTGCGGGACCGTCACACATTAAAATATTACGAATCCCCCGTTTTAAAAACTTGGTACTGGTACAGCCAACCGCTCCAGGAACTTGAAATCCCTTTCCATCACTTAACAAGCCATTGCCAACACATAATTCTATCAATTCCTTTGCTGACAAAGTCTCAATCATTCTTTCGATTTCTTCATTGTGGTTTTGGTTCCATTCCTTTTTTCTTTCCTCATCATGTCGAATGATCACCTGCTCTGTTTCTATTTGAAACGTTCCCACAAATTGGCAGGCACTCACATCTGCCCCCATATAGATGTTGTATTCACCTTCACAGATTTTCGTAAGGTTAGTGCTCTCGTCAAAGACACTCATACGTTCCAATGGAATATCAAAAAACACGTCTGTTTCTTCCCCGGGATTCAAAAGATCAGTTTTTCCAAATCCAACCAATATCTTGCTCGGTTCTTCATGATTCCATCTATGTTTTTTACCGACATAAACTCCTAACACTTCTTTTCCGGAGAACTGTTTTCCCACGTTTTTCACTTTTACTTTTAACCAGAACGTATCCGTCTTAAGCCCATATTCCAATACGATGGTTTCAAAACTTGTATAAGAAAGGCCATAGCCGAAAGGATACTGAACCGGAATGTTTTTACTGTCAAAATATCGATAGCCTACCTGGCCCTCTTCTGTATAGCAAACTGAATTTATGTCGGATGCCCAACTTCCAAAGTTGTCTGATCCGGGATAATCTTCATATGCTATCGCCCAGGTTGTAGTCAAATGCCCTGAAGGTGTTTGGTTTCCAAAGAGAACATCCGCCAAGGCATTTCCAGATTCCATTCCCAAAAGTGACATATAAACAATTGCATTCACTCCGGAAATCTTTTCAATTTCACTCATATCCATGGAGGAACCTATATTGATCACAAGAATACATTTTTCATAACAGGTTGCACATTTTTTCAGGTTCTCAATTTCTACATTGGTCAGCTTATAATCTCCCGCGTCAAGAGTTCGATCCCTTCCTTCTCCGGATTGACGGGAAATTACATAAAGACACGTATTGGTATCACTCTCTATCAAATCATCTTCCGTAATTTCATCCCCATAGGGGTATTGATATTCCGAAGCAATCAATTCTGCCAAAATATGGGTATTAAACTTTTTTATTTTTTCACGACCGTCGGCGAGATATTCTTCTTTTCCACGAAGCCACTGTTGTTCATATCTGTCCAGCCAGGGATTCGTCGTAATGGAAACTCCGTGCTGTAACAACCCATCCTCTATACTAATTTGCTCTCTGGAATTTACCTCACCGGATCCGTTTCCTCCATAGATTGTTCTTCGTGCCCCATTTCCGTACAACGCAATTTTTGTAACATCCTCTGACAAAGGCAAAGTCCCGTCATTTTTCAGTAGCACTATTGCTTCCGTAGCAATTCTTCTTGCAAGTTGACGATTCTTCCGTTCCAGTTCCGATACATCGTCAGAAAAGGAAGCCTTTATTTCATACATCTTTTTTGTTTTATCTCCCATAGCAAACCTCTCTTTATCTTTCAATCAAATACACTTTTCCTCATATAATTGTTGATTTCATATTATTAAATTTTTTTAATCAGTGATATAATTATCTTAATCTCAATAAAATTATATTAATGTGTTTTAGAGGATTAAAAATGAAAGAAAAACTAAAGAATACAATTACAAATATTTATGCTCTTACCGGAATTAACACCTTTGTGATCAATGATAAAAAAGAGTTACTTTTTCAATATCCCAAGTACTCTATGTCTGATACATCTATGAACGCCCTTCCTTTAGCTGCTATTATGGAAGAACTAGATTCAGAAGATATTTACAGATGCGTATTGGATTCACATTCGCAAATTTTTTTATATGCCATAAAATCCAATAAGGATATCATCATCCTTGGTCCGGTAACCCATCACATTCTGTCATCCTGGGAAATTCACGAATATAAAAAGAATTATGAAAGCACAGTAAACTATCTCGTTAGTTGTTCCGAAAACTCCACTTACGCCGCCTTATCCATACTGATTTCTGCCACTTGCAACAAACAATTTACGGTCGCGGATTTGGAGCGTAAGTTTTTCACCCATAGCGAAAACAAAGATTCAGAAACAGCAGTAATCAATCAACAGCTAACACAAATCGACACCTTTCAACTGAATCACTCAAATCAATCTGAACTTGAGTTTTTTGATATTGTTGAAAACGGTGACGTAAATAAAATGCGCACATTATTGGAAACATCAACCTTTTTATACCCTTCCCCAGTAAAAGAACCATTGAAAAATCAAGAATACATGGTGGTTAGTTTAATCTCTTTACTCTGCAGAGCCGCCATTTCCGGAAATGCTCCCGCAAGCCTTGCCTTGGCACAAAGTGACGCCTTTTTGAAGCTGGTCTCAGAAGCACATACAAAAGAGGAGATTACCTCCATCGGTCGTGATGCAGCCATCACCTTTACGACTCTCGTTGCCCAAAACCAATCCCTTGGAGCCTACAGTTATATCAGCGTGCAATGTAAGAAAATCATCCATGCCAGTTTATTTCAGCCCATAACACTCACATCAATAGCAAAAGAATTGTCTGTTTCCAAGGAACACTTGGCGACTTGCTTCAAAAAAGATTACGGCATTACCGTAACGAATTACATACAACAAAAAAAATCAGAACTGGCCTGTAAACTATTGGCTAGTTCTGATTATTCCATCAATGAAATTGCTGAGTATCTGTCCTATCACTCAACCAGCTATTTTATTAAAGTTTTCAAACAAAACATAGGCGTTACGCCCAGTGAATACAGGGGGACGGTTCTTTCGTCTTCATTTTTCAAAAAGAATAAATCCTGAGACTATTTCTCAAACTCCGGTTTCCATCCTGCGAACTGCACCAGCTGCTCATCTGTTCTGTGATAATATCTTTCATTTTTATCCAGTTTCGCAATCTGCGCCATCTCTTCGTCGGTAAGCTGAAAATCTAAAATATCCAAATTATCCTTGATGTGATCCACGTTTTTACTTCCGGGAATAACTACGAATCCCATCTGTGTGTGCCACCGAAGGATAATCTGTGCCGGAGACTTGCCATATTTTTCTCCTAGTTCTGCAAATACAGGCTCATTGATCAAAGACTTGTCACCATGTCCCAAAGGATACCAGCTCATAAGCTTTATGTCATACTTGTCCAAAGTCTTACGAAGCTCAGTCTGTGTAAAATATGGATGTGCTTCCACCTGGATAAACTGAGGCACAATTTCCCATTTCGTCTCAAGTTCCGCAATATACTTTCCTTCGAAATTCGAAATACCAATCGACTTCGCCTTTCCTTCCTTATAAGCCTTTTCCAACTGTCTGTATCCTGCAAGCCAATTTCCTGCAGGCTGATGGATGTAAAGAAGATCCACATAATCCACGCCAAGGCGCTCCAAGGTTTCATCTACAGCATTTTCATTCTCATACTCTGACGGCCAAAGTTTTGTAGATAAAAATACTTCTTTTCTATCCACTCCACTTTCCTTGATTCCTCTTCCTACCGCACGCTCATTTACATACGCATTTGCGGTATCTACCAGTCTGTAGCCCATCTTTAAGGCTTCTCTTACACTGTTTTGGGCATCCGCAGGGGAAAGCATAAAAGTTCCGATTCCCACTACCGGGCATTCTAATTTATTGTTTAATACGATATTTTCCATTTTAAAATCCTCCTTAATATGTTGATGCTCTAGAGCTTGTAAACTTCCAGTTTCCATTTTCTTTTCTAAGTGTAAAATCTCCCTGCAGTCTCCAGCTTCCCTTACCTCCGCCGTAAACTGCAGCTACTACTCTACTTTTTCCTATCATGGTTGCCTCATCACCATAAACCTTAACAATAATGTCATCATGCTCAGCTGAATAATAATTAAAGATTTCATTTTTTAATCCATTTAAAAACTCATCAACAGGCTGTTTTACACCTGTCATATGATAAAGATAGTAATCAGAATACATAAGACCTCTGAGTCCTTCTATGTTTTTCTCTATCATATAGTTCCAATAGTCTTTATAAAGTTCAGTAATTTTTTCTTCTTCATCCATAGCTTTATTCCCTTTGCTCGACTGGATCAAGCATCTTAATTACCTTTGCAGGTACTCCACCTACAACTGCATATGCAGGTACGTCTTTTGTAACAACAGCACCAGCACCGACTACTGCATATTCGCCGATGGTTACTCCCGGACAAATAGTTACATTCATCCCTATCCAGGCATTTTTCTTTATAGTAACTTTTCCATATGTATACTTTGTATGACGTTCATTCATGTCATGATTAATTGTTGCAATTCTAAGACCAGGCGCAGCCATTACACCA
>JAILMB010000113.1 GCA_024692825.1 Lachnospiraceae bacterium
ACTGCAATGCTTTTATCAGTTACTTCTTCTTATGAGTTAGCGGAAGCTATAGAGGTGATAAAAAAAGCAGATCCAAATGTAATTATAAACGTTACAAAAACAAGTCAATTTATTGGAAAATTCAATCAACCAATTCTTTAAATAAGAGATATCAGATAAAAGATTTTGAGAGAAACTCATGATTTTTTGTTTGGTATCTTTTTCTTTATAAAATCTTAATACGAGAGAAAAAGGCTTAATATTTCCTTATATGTTTTCATCCTAGAATATAACTAGATTAATAGAAAGGATGGAGAGGTTTACATGTCATTTTATACAAAAATGAAAGAGAAGCTAACTTCATTTCAAATCATAATTTTAGGATTCGCGGGAGTAATTCTGTTGGGAGCCCTTTTGTTAATGCTTCCTGTTTCATCTGCCTCCCACGAGGTAACATCCTTTGGAACTGCATTATTTACAGCTACATCTGCAGTATGTGTTACCGGGTTAGTAGTTGTGGATACTGCTACTTATTGGTCGTCTTTTGGTCAGGTGGTAATTTTGGGCATGATTCAAATCGGAGGATTAGGAGTCATTACTATAGCAGTATTTTTATCTATGCTTACAGGACGTAAGATTGGATTAATGCAACGTCAAACCATGCAAAATGCTTTATCAGCTCCACAAATGGGAGGAATCGTTCGACTTACCAGGTTTATTTTAATTGCATCATTTTTCATTGAAGGAGTTGGAGCCTTGCTATTGCTTCCGGTGTTTTTTCCGGCATATGGCTTGAGAGGCGTTTGGATGTCTATTTTTCATTCGATTTCTGCCTTTTGTAATGCAGGATTTGATTTAATGGGAAGTCATACAGGTACATTTAGTTCCCTGACAAGCTTTCGAGGAAACGGATATGTCACGGTGGTTGTGACTTTACTTATTATTATTGGAGGAATTGGATTTATTACCTGGAATGATTTGGTAACAAAGAAATTTCGTGTAAAAGAATACAAGATGCAAACCAAGGTAATACTAACCACTACAGGAATCTTAATTTTCATACCTTTTGTATTGTTTTTCTTTGGTGAGTTTGAAAGGTTTGAATTTAAGGAACGACTTTGTCAGTCCTTCTTTCAGGCAGTCACACCCAGAACAGCAGGGTTCAATATGGCGGGATTAGATGATATGACCGACAGTGGAAAAATCGTCACCATGATTCTCATGTTAATTGGCGGTTCTCCCGGATCTACGGCAGGAGGAATGAAAACGACTACAGTAGCAATTTTGTTTGCAAATTCGATTGCTGTGTTTAAGAAACGTGAAAATGCCAATTACTTTGGAAGAAGAGTAGATGATTGTGTGGTAAAAAATGCATCGGCCATTTTATTTATGTATGTAATCTTAGCTACTTCTTCAGGATTTTTTATTAGTGCCATTGAACACCTGCCCCTTGAGGCATGTATGTATGAAAGCTTTTCTGCCATTGGAACGGTGGGACTTTCTCTTGGAATTACCCCAACTCTTTCTGCAGCATCATTAGGAATCTTGGGATTATTAATGTTTTTCGGAAGAGTGGGTGGCCTCACTATTATTTATGCAGCATTTTCCCACAAGGATATGAGTACCTCAAAGTATCCTATGGAAAGTATTACAGTCGGATAAGGAGATAAAAATGAAATCAGTATTATTAATTGGTCTGGGAAATTTTGGAATGATGACCGCAAAAAAAATTCATGAGTTAGGGCATCAGGTTATGGCCATAGATAAAGATGAAGCAAGGGTAAATGAAGTACTTCCCTATGTTACAAATGCCTTGATTGGAGATAGTACAAATGAAAGCTTTCTGGAGTCTTTAGGAATCAATAATTTTGATGTTTGTATTGAAACCATAGGAAGCGATTTTCAAAGTTCTTTGGAGACTACTTCCCTCTTAAAGGAATTAGGCGGGAAGATGGTGGTATCTCGTGCAAATAGAGAAGTTCAGGCAAAGTTTTTACTTCGAAATGGCGCAGATGAAGTGGTAAATCCGGAAAAGCAGATTGCGAAGTGGACAGCCATTCGATACACCTCGGACCACATTTTAGATTACATTAAGTTAGATGAAAATCATGCAATTTTTGAAGTGGATATTCCCGATGCGTGGATTGGAAAAGAAATCAAACAAGTGGATATCAGAAAGCGTTACGGAATCAATATTATGGCCATCAAGGAGAATGGAACCATGAATCTTTCCTTGTTGCCGGAAACAAAGTTTATGTCCAATCAAACCCTTTTAGTGTTAGGAGAACATAAAGCAATCCAAAAATGTTTTCATATTTGAAATGGGGCGATTAGGTGAAAGAATTATTATTAGGATTATCAATAATACCATTTTTTGGAGTAGGTTTTTATATTATGAAAAGAATCGATTCCTTTATTATTGGTAATAGAAAAACAAGAAAAAAAACAGATGAAATTAAAGAGCCTTCAGAGGTGATTCTTTCAGGGAAAATGCCACTGATAGAAATTGATAAGGAAATTGACCTATTTCGAAAACACCACGAGGACTTTGCAATTATTCTAAAAGGTGGTAAAGTAGCGGAAAACAAAATTGAAAGAGAATGAAATGAAGACGACAGATATTGTGACGAAGAAATCAAGTGAGCATGTACTTGTTTGCTTGTCTTCTTCTCCAACAAATAAAAAGATTATTGATGAAGCGGCTAAATTGGCTTTGGCATTTCATGCTGAGTTTACAGCTTTATATGTATCAAAGACTCAGGAGGATACTATTTCATCAGATCAAACGGAAGATAAAAAGAGACTTCGAAGTAATTTGCAATACGCTGAAGATAGAGGTGCACAAATTACGACAGTAATAGGTGAAGATATCCCTTTTCAAATTGCAGAGTTTGCAAGGATTTCCGGAGTTACAAAGATTGTAATTGGACGTAGTAATACGAAACGATATCATATATGGGAAAAACATACTGTTACAGAACAATTAATCTCAATTGCTCCAAATATTGATATCTATATTATTCCTGACACCATTATGGATATAAAGGAGAAAAATAATAGACAGCTGGCAGAACAAATTATTCCTACAGGAAAGGATTTGCTCATAACCGCAGCTGTCTTGTTTGCTGCTACTGCATTGGGACTTTGTTTTTTTGAACTTGGATTTACCGAGTCGAATATTATAACCATCTACATTCTAGGTGCAATGATTTGCGCCATGCTTACGAAAAGCCATTTTTGTAGTTTGATCAGTTCCCTTTGTAGCGTTCTTTTATTTAATTTTTTCTTTACAGAACCACGATTAACGTTGCATGCCTATGAACCGGGGTATTCCATTACCTTTATTGTAATGATGCTGGCTTCTTTGTTTACCAGTTCCCTTGCCTATCGCTTGAAAAAAATCGCAAGAGAATCAGCAGGAAGCGCATATCGTACCAAGGTCTTATTTGATACGAACCAGCTATTGCAAAAGAGTAGAACAGAAGAAGAGGTTCTAAAGATCACAGCTAATCAGGTAATTTTATTATTGGATAAGGATGTGGTGATTTACCCGGTGGAAAATGGAGATATCGGTCCCGGATATCTCTATGCAAAAGATGAAAACGATGAAAATACCCTTAGGATGGATACTTCTGAAGAGGAGGTGGTTCGTTGGGTATTAAAAAATAAAAAGCGGGCAGGTGCTACAACGAAGGTATTTCCAAAAGCGAAATGTCTGTATCTGGCAATTCGAATCAATGGAAAAGCTTATGGAATCATGGGAATTCGAGTAGAAAAGAAAACCTTAAGTACCTTTGAATACAGTGTGTTACTGTCCATTCTGGGAGAATGTGGTCTTGCCTTAGAAAATCTCGAAAACGAAAGAGAAAAGGAGAGAGCTTCTTTGATGGCGCAAAATGAAAAGCTTCGAGCAAACTTACTACGTACCATATCTCATGATCTTCGAACTCCTCTTACTTCGATTTCGGGTAATGCCAGTAATCTTTGTAATCATCATAAGCTGCTTGATGATGCTACTAAGGAGCAGATTTATTCCGATATTTACGATGATTCCGAATGGTTGATTCAGCTTGTGGAAAATCTTTTGTCGGTTACTCGAATTGAAAATGGAGAAATGCAGTTAAATAAATCTCTAGAAGTGTTAGACGACGTTATAGAAGAAGCGCTAAAGCATGTTGATCGAAATAAATCAGAGCATGAGATAGTATTTATTCCTTCAAAAGAGTTGGTGATTGGAGAAATGGATGCCAAGTTGATTACCCAGGTTGTAATTAATATTGTGAATAATGCTATTAAATACACCCAATCCGGGTCAAAAATTCGTATTGAATCTGGAAATACAAAAGAAAAGATTTATGTTACAATTTCCGACAATGGACCGGGAATGGACGAAAAATCAAAAGAACGAGCCTTTGAAATGTTTTATACCGGACAAAACGAAATATTAGATAGTAAACGAAGTATGGGATTAGGTCTTGCTTTATGTAAGTCTATTGTGGAAGCTCATGGTGGAACCATAGAAGTGATTGATAATGAACCTCGTGGTACTATCTTCCGTTTTTATTTAGAAAAAGGAGACATAACTCTTTATGAATAAATTTCAGATTCTGGTAGTGGAGGATGATCCTCCCATTCAAAATTTAATAGCAGTGACATTAAAAACTCATGATTATAAATACCTGTTAGCAAGGAATGCCAAAGAGGCTATTTTACAGGCTTCTACCTACAATCCTGATGTAGTATTTTTGGATTTAGGACTTCCGGATGCAGATGGAGTGGAAGTAATTCATCGTATTCGTGAGTGGTCGAATATGCCGATTATTGTCATCAGTGCAAGAAGTGAGGATGAAGATAAAATAGAAGCACTGGATGCAGGAGCAGATGATTATTTAACCAAACCTTTTTCTGTTGAAGAATTACTTGCCAGACTTCGAGTAATGCAAAGAAGACTGGCTCTTTTAGATGCGGGAAAGGAAACTCCAGAAAGTTCTGTTTATGAAAATGGCACCCTTCGCATTGATTTTGCTGCAGGCTGTGCCTATTTAAACGAGGAGGAATTAAAGCTAACGCCCATTGAGTATAGGCTTCTTTGTATTTTGGCAAAAAACACTGGAAAAGTTTTGACACATAAATACATTACCCAAAAAATCTGGGGAAGTGCGTGGGATACAAACGTTGCTTCTCTTCGTGTTTTCATGGCCACCCTAAGAAAAAAATTAGAAGGCGGACAGGAAAATGTTTCCTATATTCAAACCCATGTTGGAATTGGATATCGAATGATGAAAGTGGACGGAAAAGAAGAGTAGAAGATTTTTTTCATAAGAAGTGGTATTATGTTTTGGATAATTTTATAAATAAGATGCGGAAAGCATAGGAGGATAAGATGAAATCAAATA
>JAILMB010000156.1 GCA_024692825.1 Lachnospiraceae bacterium
AAATCTGAGTGGCATCTTCAGAACCTTTTTCTGAAAGAGTTGAAACTTTTTCTGTATTTCCGGTAACATCCAATACACTGTCCACAATTACTGCAGTGTGATTTGATACTTCATTAATAGAGGTAATAATACCATCTACCATTCCCTTTAGTTCTTCCACATCATTGGCAGTATGAACAAAGCTTTCATTTACCTCGCCAATCTTTTGTGCCTGAATATCGATTCCTTCCACACATCCATCCAGGGTTTGAATGGATACATTTGCAGCCTGAATCAACTGGTTGATAATGTTTGTAATTTCTTCAGTAGACTCTTTTGTCTCTTCTGCCAGTTTACGAATCTCATCTGCCACTACCGCAAATCCCTTACCTGCTTCTCCGGCTCTTGCAGCTTCAATAGATGCGTTTAATGCCAAAAGATTTGTCTGAGCAGAAATAGCTAAAATAGAATCTGTAATACTTGTAATATTTTGGATCTCATTCACCAACTCTTCTACTGCTTTATGAGTTTCTTTCATACCAGAAGTTACTTCAAAAGAGTGTTCCTTCATATCTCCTGATAGAGCAACTCCAGACTGAACTGTCTCAAATACATTGGATGCATTTTCCTGTACATGAGCTGCAGTCGCCTGTACTTCCTGAACAACTGCATATATATTTTGTGTCATATTAGACTGCTTTTGCATAGATGCACTGTTGTTATCAGAGGCCTCTGAAATATCTGATAAGGCAGCTCTATTTTGCTCTGCCTGATCTGTAATGGAACTCATCTCCCCTGTAATCATTCCAAAGTTTTCTGAGATGTCATTGGAGATCTCTGTGACCTTATCTGCTACCTTAAGGGCTGCATCTGTCTGCTTTTGAATGGAAACAAGACTCTTCATGGTTGCTTTGTAAATTGCAGTTGCTGTTGCAACCGGAAAATATGCAAAGGCAATAGTTGAAACAATCAGTGGTACGATATCAGAAATCGTTCCTCCCTGAATAAAATGAACGACAACTCCAATTGCATGAATCAATACAGTAGCATAGGTTCCGCACTTTACTAAACGAACATTTTGAAACACTACCAATGCAAATACTACGATGTATACGATAGGATAAACATCGGCATGAATCGTAAAGAAACAAACGATATAGGCAATCAAAAAGGTAACTGCCATAATAATCTTTGTATTATCATTCTCGCCTCGGTTTATCTGGAGTATAAAACATACAACTGTAGAAAGTAACATTACAACAATTGCAGGTATTGATACCTGGCCACTAAATAACATAATGGCGGCCATTGCCACATAAGAGGCAATATAAATAGATACGTTGGTCCATCCAATGTGCTTTGTTTCCTCCGCAGCCAATGGAATGGCCTTTTTCTTCATTAACACTTCTTCCGTCATTTTTTATGACTCCTCTCATTTTTTATCTCTTACACTTTGATTTTGTAATATGACAACGCAAAAAAAGATGCAGTAAACATCATCCTGTTATACTGCATCTTTTTATCTTCTTAAAGTTGAGAAATACGGTCATATGCCTTTCGATACTCTTCCTGAACCATAGGAAAATTCTCTTTTGCTAATTTTAAATTCTTTGCCCGTAACGCCTCTGTAACAACCACATCCACTTCATAAAGTGGATCTAATGCGAGATTCTGACATACTCCTTTTAGGGTGTGAGCTGCAATAAATGCATTTTCTATGTCGTCCTCTGCTAAGGCTTTTTCTAGTTTTTGGTAATTATCATCCTGTAAAAATAATCCAAGAAAACGTTTGATCTTATCGTCTCCATGAAAACAGGCGCTCATTCTTTCGTAATCCCCGATGCCCTTATAACAAGTTTTCACTGTCATCATATTCACACACCCCCTCAAATTAATCCTATTATAAACGGATTTTAGTTTCTACACAAGAGAGTTAAATAAAACAATTTTGCAAAAATGTATGATTGTAAAATTAGGCATCCAAAAAATTACTATGAATCTGATTCTACTGTTTCAATTCCAAGTTCTACTAGCTGTTTATCATCTACCGGAGTAGGTGCTTCTGTCATCAGACAACTAGCATCTTTTACCTTAGGGAA
Source organism: Lachnospiraceae bacterium (assembly GCA_024692825.1). Taxonomy (GTDB): domain Bacteria; phylum Bacillota; class Clostridia; order Lachnospirales; family Lachnospiraceae; genus JAILEN01. Next base: position 2,079 of record JAILMB010000156.1, read on the forward strand.
GGCAATAACATCACGGATAGAATCTGCGCCAACCATAAGCATAATCATACGATCCAATCCAAATGCCAATCCAGCGTGAGGTGGAACTCCATACTTGAAGGCATTTAGTAAGAAACCAAATCGATCATAAGCTTCTTCTTTTGTAAATCCAAGAGCTTCAAACATTGTCTCCTGAACGTCATTTTGATGAATACGAACAGATCCTCCACCTAACTCACAACCGTTTAATACGATATCGTATGCCTTTGCTTTTGCTTCGCCCTTCTTATCTGTATTAATAAGGCAAACATCTTCATCTCTAGGCATGGTAAATGGATGATGCATTGCAAGGTAACGTTCCTGTTCATCTGACCATTCAAATACAGGGAAGTCAACAACCCATAAGAACTTAAATTCATTTTCAGGAATTAAGTCCAATTGTTTTGCAAGACTGCAGCGAAGGGAACCTAATACTTCCCATACAATCTTATTTCTATCTGCTGCAAAGAGAAGTAAGTCTCCTGCTTCACCGCCCATAGCAGATACCAAAGCATCCATTTCTTCATCAGAGAAGAACTTCGCAAAGGAAGACTTTCTTGTTCCATCATTCTGGATTGCTACATAAGCCAATCCCTTAGCTCCACAGCCCTTTGCTTCTTCCACTAACTTATCAATCTTTTTACGGCTCATTTCGCCCTGGCCTTTTACATTTAAACCACGAACAGATCCACCATTTTCCAAAGCTCCGGTGAATACGCCAAAGCCACAATTCTTAACAACATCTGAAACGTCTACAAGTTCCATGCCAAAACGTAAATCCGGCTTATCAGAACCAAAACGATCCATTGCTTCCTGCCATGTCATTCTAGGAATTGGAAGTGGTACTTCTACTCCAAGTGTCTCCTTAAATACATGAGCAAGCAAACGTTCATTTACATCAATAACATCATCTACATCAACGAAGGATAATTCCATATCCACCTGTGTAAATTCAGGCTGTCGATCTGCACGTAAATCCTCATCACGGAAGCACTTTGCAATCTGGAAATAACGATCAAATCCTGAGCACATCAAAAGCTGTTTAAACAACTGAGGTGACTGAGGAAGTGCGTAAAAGCTTCCTGGATGAATACGTGAAGGTACTAAATAATCTCTAGCTCCTTCAGGAGTAGACTTCTGTAAAATCGGTGTTTCCACCTCAATAAATCCTTCCTGAATCAAGAAATCACGAATGGAAGAAACTACCTTACTTCTCATAAAGAGTTTCTTTTGTAAGTCAGGACGACGTAAATCCAAATAACGATATTTTAAACGAAGCTCATCCTTTGTCTGAATGTTCTCTTCAATTGGGAATGGAGGTGTTTCAGATTCAGATAAAATACGAAGAGACTCAGCGAAAACTTCAATTTCACCAGTCTTTAAATTCTCGTTCACTGCTGCCGTTCTTTTTGAAACCTTACCTGTAATAGCAATTACAAATTCGCTTCTTAAAGAACCGGCTTTTTCAAATCCTTCTTTGCCGATAACATTCTCGTCAAAAACAATCTGCATTAATCCACTTCTGTCACGAAGATCAACGAAAATTAAACTTCCTAAATTTCTTCTTTTCTGTACCCAGCCCATAAGACAAACTTCGGTACCGATATTTGACGCATCAAGTTCTGCACATCTATGAGAACGATGCAATCCGTTCATGCTTTCTGCCATGAATTTTTCCTTCTTTCTATATTTTTGAATTTAAAGCTAAACTAGTCTGCGTAAAAATCCTTGAACTCATGATAACCCTGAGTCTCTAACTGTTCCTTTTGAAACTTCTTGTTTTTATTCATCTTTACGACTAAAACCTGACGACCGGCATTTCTAGCCTCTGCAGCTTCTTTCATAATATTTGCCAAACCTTCTGCAGACATCTTCTTATCTACAAGGTAACAAATCTTGTTATCACTACCAGGAACTTTAAAATCCTGTTCTAATAAAAGTAAGATGATTCTCTCAAATCCAATTGAGAATCCGCAGGCAGGAACATTTTGTCCTGTAAATTTACCAATCATTTCATCGTAGCGTCCGCCACCGCCGCAGCTTCCACCGAACTCAGGAATAGCAATTTCAAAAATCGTTCCTGTATAATAGCTCATTCCTCGAACCAGTGTAGGATCAAAGACCAGTTCAAAATCTGCTGCCTTATTTCCATTTACAGCTGCTGCAATCTCTTTTAAAGAAACCGCTGCATCCTGATCTAGGGCATCCCCTAAGGTATCTAACAGCTTTTCTACAGCAGTTGCTACTTCACGCTGTCCTTCTAAAAGGGAAAATACGTCTAAGTATTTATTTACAATCTCTTCATCATAGCCGTGTGAGATTAAATCTTCTCTTACGCCATCGAGACCGATCTTATCCATCTTATCAAGAGAAATAAAGACATCATCATACTCTTCTTCTTTAAATCCTGCATAAGAAGCCATAGCCTTTAAGATTCTTCTTTCATTAATACGAATCTCAAAGTTTTTAAATCCAAGTTTTCCAAGGCAGGTGGTAGTTGCTGTAATCAATTCGATTTCAGCAATGTTACTGGCCTCACCTAAAATATCAATATCGCACTGAGTAAACTGACGATATCTACCTCTTTGAGGTCGATCCGCTCTCCATACGCTACCAATCTGAAGTGCCTTAAATGGTGTTGGCAAATCATTTGCATGGTTTGCATAAAAGCGTGACAAAGGAAGGGTCAAATCATAACGCATACCGTAGTCCACTACATCAGCTTCTTCTTTAGCTTCCTCTAATTTTAACTTCTCGCCTCTTTTTAATACCTTAAAAATAAGCTTTTCGTTTTCACCACCCTGCTTTGAAGAAAGGTTTCCAATATCTTCCATGCAAGGAGTTTCTATAGGAGTAAATCCAAAACTACGATAAGTTTCTTTTATAACTCCAGTTACATAGTCTCGGATTTCCATTTCCCGAGGCATAATATCTTTCATACCATTGACCGGTTTCTTCTTTAAGGCCATATGTCCTCCTAAAACTATTCTTAAAAAATCACAACAAGAGTTATTATAGTTTGTTTTCTTTCCAACTTCAATATTAGAACATCAAAAAAACCTATAAAACTCCTTAATATTTGAACAAAAACTTGGAAAAAAATGCTGCTACTTTATATATAGGATGTTCAAATCTACGTTTCACATTTTTCAATTCTTTTCGAATTGGTAAATGCTGTGGACAAACAGTTTCACACTTTCCGCACTCTACGCAAAGGGAAGCACCGGTTTTATTTTTACGAAGTACTGTAGCCATAAAGTACTCACGAAAGGCACTGAAATAATTATCCGTATAGCTTGCATTGTAGGTTGCAAAACAGTTTGGAATATCCACGCCCTTAGGACAAGGCTGACAATATCCACAACCGGTACAGCCCACTTTTACCTTTGCATTAATATGGGTAAGCACCCGATCATATAAGCTTAGTTCTTCCTCTGATAAATGACCCGGGGTCGCATCTGAGGCGATTCGACAGTTTTCCTCCACCTGAGCTACATCGTTCATTCCAGAAAGGACTACGTTTACCTCACTGTGGTTCCAAATCCAGCGAAGTCCCCAATCTGCAGCCGAACGCTTTGCCTCCATTTTTTCAAATTCCTTATACGCCTTTTCCGGAAGACCATTTACCAATCTTCCACCGCGTAAAGGTTCCATAATAATCACAGGAATTCCCTTTTGATTGGCATACTCTAATCCCTCGATTCCTGCCTGAGCATGTTCATCCATATAGTTAAACTGAATCTGGCAAAAATCCCAATCGTAGGCATCTACCAATTCTTTGAAAGCCTTTGTACCTCCGTGGAAAGAAAAACCGATATTTCTGATTTGACCACTTTGTTTTTTCTCTTTAATCCAATCCAACACTCCAAGATCACAGAGACGGTTCCAGCTGTTGACATCGTTTAACATATGCATTAGATAGTAATCTACATAATCCATCTGTAATCGCTTTAACTCTTCCGAAAAGTATTTTTCAAACTCCCCTTTTTTTGTCACTCTATACTGAGGCAGCTTGGTGGCAACGTTGATTTGCTCTCTACAGTTGTATTCCTTTACAAACTTTCCAAGGCAAACTTCACTTCCGCCATAGACATAGGCAGTATCAAAATAATTCACCCCCAAGTCAAGAGCACGCTTCATTTCCGCATTTGCCTTTTCCTGGTCAATGACTCCTCCGTTTTTTGTGAAGCGCATACATCCATAACCTAGTACAGATAGTTTTGTTTTATTTTTTTGATTCTCACGATATTGCATA
>JAILMB010000182.1 GCA_024692825.1 Lachnospiraceae bacterium
CTTTGATAAAAACTCTTCATGACTTAATCGTTTTGCCATTTTCCACCCCAAATCCCTCACTTTATTTTAAATCTAAAAGTCTCTCTATTTTTAGCTTTTTTAGATTAATCATACGAACCAAAAATTCTTCGTAATTCTCAGACGGATAATTCTCGTTCGGCACATCTTCATAAACATCTGGTTCACCAAACATCCCAGCCATACGCTCAGACAGGAGTGATAGACTAGCAACCGCCCCACTTAATTGCGTTCCACGTCTTACTAATATCCTTTTTGTTTTCGGTATTTGATCGTATAGAAACTGTAACTGTTCAAAATGCTCTTTTAACGAGATATCTGAAGAATCCTTAAAAATATTCTCGATTCTTCTTTGAATTAAACGTTCAAAATCTCTATCGCTTGCCTTTACGCATGATGTTCCTCTTCGAACATATACTACATCCTTCTCTATATCTGTCGATTCATTCTGAGAGAAAAACGGCAATCGCTCTGGAGTATCATTAACGACAATCACTTGAAACTTTTTGTTATTATATTCTCCATATATTTCACTGTCATAGACAAAATCTAAAACATCATAATCAACATTTCTAGGAACAATCTTCGCTATCTCATTTTCTACAACCGAGGCATCCTTCAGTTTTTCAATTCCAGAAGGGATAAATCTATCTTCTTTTTTATCCTCTTCTACACCAATTATTATTAGTCCTCCACCAGAGTTAGCCATGGAGAGTATTATTTTGGCTAGTTTTCCTTTCTCAATCCAAGTTTTTTTAAAATCAATATTATTTAACTCTCCACAAGACCCCTTTAAAAAAGATAAAAAACCGTCCCTCGATGGATTCTGCGTAATTAAATCAAAAAATCTGTCCTTTATTTGATATTTTTCATTCATATAAATACTCCTCTTATCTTAAACATTCGATTATTCTTCGTTTTCCCTAATATAATCCATTGGATGCAAAAATGGCTTATCCCCATCTTTTATTAAAACCTGCGTTTGCCAATTAAGTTCATGATCAAAAGCAAGTATTCTTCGTACAATATCATCATCCATTTTCATATGTTTAAAGAAAATGCTTAATATAGTCGCTTTTAAAGCTCTTATTGAATCAAATATCTGGTTTAAATCTAACACTCCATCCATATTTTCTTTATAATGAGAATAATAGTTTCTTGTATCACCTAGACTCTTATAATAAAGTTCAACTATTTGATTCTTTTCATCTTGGTTCTCTGTTTGCTTACTACCCATTATATGTTCCGCATTGTCTTGTAATATATGGTATTTTCCATCCAAGTCTTTTAACCTGGATGATAAGGATTTTTTGCCTAAATAACCAGATGCTATCCACTCTGAAATATCACCTATATTTTTTGAGTTATACTTCCAATCAGGTAGCACTTTTTTAATTGATTGTTCAAAAATAGGTTTGTTATCTTCTGTGAAAATCTGTTTTTTAATGCAATCTTTTGCATTTTTCAATGCTTGTTTTAATTGTTGTTGCGTATTTTCATCACCAGAAATTCTAGTATGATATCCATCCAGTATTCTCATGTACTCAACAAAAACATCTTCTGCGAACATTTCTCTGCTATTATTAGCCGCAAAAAATATTCTTCTAAGCATTGAAAAATGGCTATCATAAAAGAATACTCTCCAATTACTAAATAGATTAGATAATTGTTCAAAAACCACATAATGGTATGTTCGTGGTTTACTAAAAGCATCCCACATTCTACAGTTGTATGAAAAGTCTTTATTTATATATAGCCATGATTTTAGTTCTTTTGCTTCTATTGTTAATCTAATATCATCCGCAATAGAAACTTTACCGATTAACAAGCCAAAAAACTGCATTACACATTCAATGTCATCTATAACATCATTTACACTTTTCGAATCCTGGTACAGTATTCTTATTCTTGGTTCTTTTTTTACAATCTTAGAAATACTACTAAACATGTTCTCTGATTCATTGATTGTTTTCGATTCAAAATATATTTCCATCTTTGGATTCGAATCATGTAGTAAAATATTCTTGTAATCCAACTCAGCAACTGCTAATTCTCTTTGCGGAGTTTCTCTATACTCAACAAATGGAAGTCCAAACCATTCTACTAATTCTGGGATTGCAAAAGTAACCTCTTTAATCCCAGTAATATCATTTCCTTTTTGAAAAAAATCATTCTGCATCAATACATATAACACATGGTATGATTTAGCATAACTTAGAGCCTTATTTCTACTTGGAGCCGCTGGACCATTTACAAAAATCTTATATCCATGCTGCCCATCGCCACCGACGAACGTCTCTCCCGGAAAAACAAAACCTTTATATCTGCTATAAAACTCAACATGATTTCCATCTATCAGCAATTCGCCAACTTCATCTTCATGTCGTTCTACTCCCCACTTCCCGATATACTGTTTCATTTTTATACCCTCATTTTGGTCATAATCTTATTAGTGAAATACACAATGCACCTCTTCTCACCGCTATTAATTATAACTTATTTGCGAAGAAAAGAGGTGCTCAAATTCACTTAAACCCTCACCACATCAAACATTTCTCCACTTTTTACCTTAATCCCATGATGCAAGAACCGTTGTATATCCAACTTATTTCTCTCATCATACTCTCCGGTCTCCTTATATAGTGGATGCTGGGTAACATCATATTTGTCCGACAAAATAGACGTACACCCCGAAGCTGCAGGATGCACTTGTCGCCATCCATGACTGCGATTTCATCCACGGTCATGAGATTCTTACCACTCTTCGTCTAGTTCATGGAATGATATGGATTGTGCTCTAGCAATCAATGTATCTACCAGAAAGCTTAATCCTAATCTGTGGCCTGATTACAGTAATAAAATGATTATTAGCAAAAAAATTGCAGCGCTGTAATATTCTCTGCTTAGGGCAGTACTAGATTCTTTTTTCTTTTCTACCACTGCCCTTTTCACTTCTCAAGAGCAGTGCTGAATTCATTTTCTCTCTTTGCACTGCTCCAATCTCTTCTCTAAAGCAGTGCTAAATCCATTTTCTTTTCTTCCACTGGCCGAATCGCTCTATAAGGGCAGTGCAAATCAAAAATCTCCCAATCTGCACTGCCTGTGCAGCTGTTTCCAGGCAGTGAAAATCCTAAAACCGCCGCCAGCACTGCCCGCGCCGCCGGAAACGCCTAGGCAATCCCACAAAAAAAGGCCCAGCCCCGGCAAAAAGCCAAGGGGCTGAGCCCAATTATTTCATTTTATGCAACGCAGTGTAGTAATCTCAGATTACTTATTAGCGATAGCTGCCTGTGCAGCAGCAAGTCTAGCGATTGGTACTCTGAATGGAGAGCATGATACATAGTCAAGACCAATCTTGTGGCAGAATTCTACTGAAGATGGATCTCCACCGTGCTCACCGCAGATAC
>JAILMB010000210.1 GCA_024692825.1 Lachnospiraceae bacterium
ACTTCTGTAGCAGCAAGTCCTGCGATAATACCCATAACTTCTTCTGTTACAGAGATTCCTTCTTTGATACTGTATAATTTCTTGTCAGCCATAATGTAAGCCTCCTAATTTCCTAACAATCTGCTAAATATTATAACAGAAGTAATTCCATTTTTCTACTACATCCTTCTGACTTATCATTTTGGAATAATCATCTCTAATCGGAACCAATTATCTACATTTTTGATTTTTACAAAACCATCATATTTTTCAGTAGAATTCATTTCATTTTTTGCATAAAAAAAGCAATCCCTTTCGGAATTGCTTTTAAATCTCTTATTCTATTTCAGTAGGTTTTCTATCTTTTCCTTATCTACATTTCGTATGGCCTCATATATCTTTTGTGCCCGTATCTGTTCTTCCTTTGGAAGGGAATACTCTCTTAGCATATCAAAAATCTCCTCTGCCATATCAAAATCCAAAGCTTGTGAAAACTCTAAGATTCCACCATAAATCTCCTGTAAGTGACTTGTTTCAATTGGTGGTGCTGCATCATCAAAAAGGCCCTCATTTAATCCTAACACTTCTCCTAGCTTTGTTCCTAGTTCTTTATATTCCTGTAAAAGATTTCCTGTTTTTTCCTCTATGATAGCCTCATTTTCTGCATCTCCGGCTGCTTCTAGCTCTGCTGCCAAATCTGACAAATGAAGGGCTCCAATAAATCGAGCTGCCGATTTTAGGCCATGAACTATTATGGTGTAATTATGATAATCCTTCATTTTTTGAAAGGATGAAATCTTTTGCGGCACCTCTTTTGAAGATTGAACAAAATCTGTCATAGTATCTTTTAGAATTTCAAGAGATTCCCCACAGTTATTTAATCCTGCCAAAAAATCCAGTTCTGAAATAGAAGATAATTTTTCCTCTAGCATCTGGTTTTCCTTTGGTGATTGATCCCCGTCTGCATCAGAAGCGTCTTCTGACTCCTTCTCACTTCCTATTAACTCTTTTGGCAAAAGTCGAAGAATGGTAAGTTCCATTTTTTCCGAATCAATGGGTTTCGTCAAATAATCATCGAAGCCTTCCTTTAAAAACATTTCTCTTGCTCCGGAAATAGCATTGGCCGTTAAGGCTACACAAGGCGCCTCAATAGATAAATTACCCTCTAGTTCTTTTAGCGCATGAAGGGTTTCGATTCCATCCATTTCCGGCATTCTCTGATCAATCATCAAAAGATCATAGGCTTCTTTTTTCACCGCTTCTAGGGTTTCTTTTCCACTCGTTACTGTATCTACACGGATCTTTGTGGACTTTAAAAGACCTTTAACCACCGTTAAATTTGCCAAGGTATCATCTACCACCAGAATTTTTGCTTTTGGTGCTACAAGCTTTGGTCGATACTCTACTCTTTTTTCGCTTAATTCATTTAAATGCTTTGTGTAATCTCCTAATAATTCACAGCTTCTTGCTCCTTGTATCAGTTCAAAGGAAAAAGTAGAGCCCTTACCATACTCACTTTCCACCTCTAAATGAGTATTCATAAGAGACAAAAGTCCCTGTACAATATTCATACCAAGTCCCGTACCTTCAATGGTACGATTTCTAGATTCCTCAATTCTCTCAAATCGGGCAAAGAGTTTTTCCATATCCTCTTCTTTGATTCCAATTCCTGTATCAAAGACCTTAAAGCCAATCACAATGGGACAGGATCCGCTGATAGAGCCAAAATTTTCATCGATACTAACATCCTCGCCCTTGGCATTTTTAAATTTCACATCTTTGTAAGATAAAAGTTCCTCTTCTGTGGCCTTTCTTGAAGTGACTTCCAAGGTAACTTTTCCTCTTTCTGTATACTTAACTGCATTGGTTAAAATATTGATGACGCATTGTTTGATACGTATCTCATCCCCATACAGTAAAAAAGGAACATTTCTTGTTACTTTTATTTCAAACTCCAACCCTTTATTTTCTGCACGCTGTCGAATCATATTATTTAAGTCATTAATAAGAGATGTAATATCATATTCCACCGGAATAATATCAATCTTTCCGGCTTCTAATTTGGAGGAATCCAAAATATCGTTAATAAGTCCAAGAAGGGTCTGTCCTGCACTTTTAATATCACTTGCATGACGATAAATCTCATCATCCGTAGTCTCTCGCATAATGATTTCATCCATACCCAAAATGGCATTTAGGGGAGTACGGATTTCATGAGACATATTGGAAAGGAAATTACTTTTTACCTCATTTGCTTTTCGTGCTACCTCAAGCTCATTTCTCTCCTCTTGTACTTCTGCTTGAACCCTCTCCATTTCCATACGAAGGTTGACTGACGTTTGCATATTTTTTAGTAACAACTGGCTGTTGGCTCCAGAGTGAATATAGTGTTCTTCCAAGGCCTTTTGATATGCCTTCTCGTCTCCATCCACTTTAGCCAGTCGTATTTTTATATTGGATATATACAAGTCAAAATTAGGGTTGTCCATATTACTGTTGGTACTGATTAAAAATGGTAAAATCTCCCTGGCGTACTTGTACTGTTCATGATTCATTAAAAATAAGGTGATATTTATGATATGCAAAAAGAAAGGTGGGGCAGGCTGGTGCTTTTTCATGAGACAAATAAACTCTTCACACTCTTCGTCTCTCTTTTGATCCTGACCGGACACATGAAGGGCCATAATATGAAAGACATACAAAAGCGCGGTATTTGGACAGTCATATCTGGGAATATAACAGGTTTCTCTTTCCTTACTAACCTCGTAACACTCTAAAACTTTATCATAATCCCCCAGCCAGACATAACACTGTCCCAACATGGAAATCGTCATATCCAACCGATCACTTCCAAAAAAGCGGATTCCCCCCTCCGCCTGTTTTGCCCTTTCTACAGACCGAAGGCCATAGCTAAGAGCCGTCTTAATTTCTCCGATGGTAATATAAAAGCCACAAAGATAGTAATCTACCATGGCTTGAAGGCCCACGTCGCCCTCTAAGTCACTGTAGTGTTGTGCCAGTAAAAAGTAATCGATATTTAAGTTGGTCTGTCCATAATTTGCAGCGTCAGACCCCAGCAAAAGATACACAGAAGTTAAATAGGTATTTGCACCCGTATCCTTTAAACACTCTATGCATTTTAAAGCTTCATCTTTGAAAAGATGGTATTTTTCATTTCTGGCAAAATAATAGACGCAGCGTTGATAATGCCCTGCTCCAATGACCCTGTCATCTCCAATTTCTTTTCCCAGCTTAATCAATCGGCTTGACTTTATGTATCTCTCCTCAGAAGACTCATAAATATCAAATAAGTCTATTTCTAACTCTTCGATTTCCCGGCGTAGTTCTGTTTCCTTTTTCATAAAAGCCACCTACTTTCCCTCAAAAAACGAATCAATTTCTCGAATCAAATCTTTTGCCGGCATCGTCTTTAAAAGGTACTTTTCCGGTTTTAGAGCAACAGCTTTTACAACGCTTTCTTTATCACTTTTTCCTGTCAAAAACATAATAGGAATGGATGCCAAAGAGATTTCCTGTTTCATCATCTCCATAACCTTTGGGCCATCTGCCACAGGCATTTCATAGTCTAGCAAAACCAAATCTACCGGTTGCTTAATCAGAAATGAAATTCCATTTATACCGGAAGAGGCAATAAACACACGATATTTTGTTTCTAACTGAGATTGTAAATTATGTAAGGTGGTGGGGTTATCATCGATAATGAGAATCTTTTTCTTTTCTGCCGCCTTTGCTTCATCTGCCACAACATCTTCAAGGGCAGAAGCAAGGGCACTAAGATTCAGCGGGCGTTCAAAGCTGCTTCGCACCAGTTCCTTTGGCACAAACTCACAAGCTTCCGATATTTCATCCGGGTTTCCTATAAAGAAAAAGTATAATTTGTTTTCGATGATTTTGTCTTTGATATAGACGAGAATATCTTTTTGGTTCTTTACCTGATCATCTAGATACATAACCCAAATAGACGGGAATTCTTTTATACGATCGATTTCGTTAACGCTAGGCAAGGTTTGTACAACCTCAAACCCTTCTTTGCCCAGGCCCTTAACGACGGCATTCACCATAAAACTTTTGGTATCTCCAATTAAAAATACATTCTTTTCTGCTCTCATAGTCATCTCTCCCATTTACTACGATCATCACTGAATATATTTTATCAGACTGATACATTGTGTGCAATCAATCTTTTTCATTATAGCCTTCTAAGAAAGAGTGTTTCACCCCGTTTTCCTTATAGGCAATAATGGTTTTTAAGTTTACATTTTCGACAGATTTAAAGATATTTCCTTCCACAAAAGGATTTACCTTTTTTAAATCTTCAATCAAATGCTTGATTTCCAAACGTTTAGAAACACTGTTACCATCCTCATCACTAGAGGTACAGGACTCGGTAAAATGGCAGGCACACTGAATAAAATGC
>JAILMB010000226.1 GCA_024692825.1 Lachnospiraceae bacterium
TATGCAAATTTGCGTAGAACAGATATTGAATTAGATGATTTGAAACTTGTAGCCCGTGCCCTTCTACCAGCGGAGATTATGGAAGGCACAAAGTTAAAATATGAAATGATGCAGTATACGATAATAGAGGACTAAAGAAGCCTAAGGTTATGATACCTATGTAGTTTTTTTGGAGGGAAATATGTTAAAAGCGATTAAGGGTGATATTACAAAAGTTACAGATATGGATGCCATTGTAAATGCAGCCAACAACACTCTCCTTGGTGGAGGAGGCGTGGATGGAGCCATTCACAGGGCAGCAGGTCCTCGTCTGTTAGAAGAGTGTTATACGCTTCATGGATGTGAGACTGGTCAGGCAAAGGTGACAAAGGCTTATGATCTTCCCTGCGATTATGTGATCCATACGGTTGGTCCCATTTGGAATGGTGGCATATGTGGAGAGCAAAATCTATTAGCGAACTGTTACCGAAACTCCCTAAAGATTGCAGTGGAAAAGAAAGTGAAACGAATCGCATTTCCTTCTATTTCAACGGGGGTTTATCACTTCCCAGTGGAACAGGCAGCAGAAATTGCTGTGGCTACAGTGAAAGAATTTTTAAATAGTGAAGATCATGACATCGAAGTTGTGGAGTGGGTTTTGTTTGATGATCATACTTATGGAGTGTATGAGAATGCTATAAAGAAAATCCAGGAAGAATAAGTGAGAAGGCGTTATGAAACATTTTTTAGACAAGTCGATTTTTAAAGGATTTCGAAAAGATTTAGTAGAAAAATACGGAGATGCGAAAGCAACAGAAATCTGGGATTATGCAAAAGAAGAATACACAAGTCTGATGGAACAGAATAAAGATGCAGATAAGCAAGCCAAAACTTTTGTTTTTCCTGTAGTGGCCTTATATAGAGCGGTAGATTATTTTGTCCCAGAGGAAGCTTTAGAAGTAACACGAGCTTATGGAACGAAAACAGGACTTCGCTTTCAAAAGATGTTTCGCAAGATAACGGCACTGCCAGGGATACCAACACTTATGTGGAAGAATATGGATAAAATCGCTGCGAAGATGAGTGATGGCTATGAAGTAAAAGACTGCCAGGTGGACGAGGATAAGTGTTATATGGATATTTCAGGCTGTCCTCTTTATGACAAAGCAAAAGCCCTTGGAACTCCGGAAGCAGTACAGATGATCTGTTGTATGGATAAGGAGTATATGAAGGGATTTCGAGGAATCGATTATACAAGAACAAAATCTGTGGCAGAAGGGGACGAATGCTGTGATTATCGATTGAGAAAATCGAATAAATCTGAAAAAGAATAGAGCTGAAGAAAAAGGTCGTTTGTAACGGCCTTTTTCTTTTCCCTGCAAAAATAAAGAAAAGGAGCGAAAAAGTAAATATCTGGATAGGTGAATTTGGAGTGTCATTATTGGGACAGTATGTGAGTATAATTAGAATTAACAAAGAAGCTCGCAGTATAAAAAGGAGGTTTTGTTATGGGAATATTTGATGGTGATCATGGAATGTTTGGGGACATGTTTGATTTAGACAGAGATGGAGAACTTGATTGTGGAGAAAGAGCCGTAGAGTTCGCATTCTTTGAAGAGCTGAATCGTACAGATTTTAACGACGATGAAGAAGATGACGACGATGATTTATTTGATGATGATGAAGATGACGACGATGATTTTGGTTTAGATTTTGACGACGGGGATGATGATATTTAGTTAAGAAAAGGAGGAGAGCATTATGTTAAATCCAGGTGGAAACTATAATCCGAACAATGGACAGTTTGACGGACCAGAAGGTTTTGAACTATTTCATGATATCAATCGTGATGCATCAAAAAGTGGCAAACATACAAAAAGAAAATCGCCTATCAAAACATTATTTATCATTATCGGACTTATCTGTTTGTGTATCCCTGGATGGTTCTTACTGGGAGCGTTGATTTTATATTGTGTTTGGGCATTTTCGTAAAGATTGGTTTTAAAAGTATGGAGGAGAGCTTATGTGTAGAAAAGAAATTATGCAACGAGCTGAACTTATATTTTCAAAGCTAGAGTTAGATCGCATGGTGTTTTATGAGTATCAGCATCAGGAATATATTCGCGTAGACGTACATGGATTAACATGTAATCAGGTAAAGGTTTTTATAAAAAATATTATTAATGTTGTTAGAGGAGCGTTTGAACTAATTATTATTCATGGATATTTGCACGGAACAAAGATTAAGGAAATGATATATACACAGCTTGGTGATATGCACAGAATCAGTGATATGAAGTCAGAAGACTGGAATCCAGGGGTGACGTATTTGATGATAAAATAGGTTATGGATGTGAAAGAATTTTTGAATTGGGTAATTTAGACTACTGAAATGTATGCCGAAAATACGAAAAATGACAAAAAATGACAAAAACGGCTATTTGGAATTGAAATTCCAGGGTGGCGTGGTATAATATTAATACGCGTCATACAAAGGAGGAATATTATGTTATTACAGTTTTCGGTGGAGAATTTCAGGTCCTTTAAGGAAAGAACAGTTTTATCATTGGAAGGTTCATCGGATAAAAATTTACCAAACAATGTAGTTGAATTTGGTAAAGAGAAAATACTAAAGGTGGCTACTGTTTTTGGCGCAAATGCTGCCGGAAAGAGTAATTTGTTTTTGGCATTAACTGCAGCAATCATTACTGTAAAAAAATCAGATGTCAGACAGGTGGGAGAACCGCTATATACTATTGTTCCGTATTTGTTTGATGATGAATCCGCAAAGGAACCTACTTCTTTTGAATTCGTGTTTGTTGTAGAAGGCAAGAAGTATGTGTATGGATATTCTGCTACTAATCAGAAGATATATACAGAATATCTCTATGTATATAATTCTTCGCGTCCAACAACTATTTTTGAAAGAGACGAGTTGTCAAAGGAAAAATATACATTTACCAACCAATCCTTAAAAACAAAATTAAAACCACTTACGGAGAGGAATACAGAAAATAAACTTTTCCTTGCGACAGCAACAGCATGGAATGCAGAAGAAACAAAGATTCCGATGATGTGGATTACTAATTCTATAAATACTTATGATACAAACTATGAGAATGCATTAAACATCACAGGCGATATGTTTGAGAAGGACTCTGACAATTCGCTTCGAAGATTTACCAATAATATTCTTAAAGAAGCGGATATCAATATCTGTGATTATGAGTTTGAAAGTCGGGATATTCCCTTTGAAGCAGTTCCAACGCTAATGTTAGCGAATCAACCAGGAACAGTGCCAGAGATACGAGGCAAAGAGTATAAGATAACTACGAAACATATTATTGAAGATGAAGAAGGAAATAAAGAAGTCTTCCCTTTGGGAATGAAATTAGAATC
>JAILMB010000243.1 GCA_024692825.1 Lachnospiraceae bacterium
ACAAGGGTTTTTAATGTCCATGAGGCACCTGAGCGAGACGCTCTTTTTCATTGTGTCGATCCACATAGGCAAGGCGTAAAAAGACTACAAATAAAATCGCTGCGCTTCCCCAGATTGAAGGATAGGAAAACAGTTGAATGGCTACCGCAGATACAACTCCACCTAAAGCAAAAAACAAAAGTAGCTGTCCATGAATCTTTACTCGATTCTCTGCTGCCTCATCTTTGTTTCTAACGTACTTTGCCAGATTCGATCCAACCTGACGAATGTGATTTGTTACAAAAGTCGTCGCAGCAGGCACACCCTTTACCTGGCGAAAGGTATTAAACTGCATAGAGCAGATAAAGTTTAAGGCCACCTGACAAATCTGATCTGGCGCACTTTTGGGTAGAAACCCAAGGCCTACTACCACCAGTGCTTCGATTCCAAGAAGCAAGGTATCCCATCTTAAAAACTGAAACTTCTTTACGGTTTTTCCCAGGTACTCTGACACGAAAGCTCCCACAAAATATGCACTGATTGGAACTAATAGATAAGCTGCTTCCTTCCATTGCATGCTTCCAATGGCAATGGCAAAGAGAACGATGTTTGCTGTTTGGGCATTACAAAACACCCCTCCGCGAAGCATAAAGGTATAGGCTCCAAACCAACCTGCCACAAAAATAAGCGACCAATATACCCATGGTTTTTCACATTCTAGAAACTCTTCTTTTTTTCCCATTTCATCATCTCGATTTCCGGCTTTTGCCAAATATTTTTACCCATAAAAAACACGGGCATGTAAAAACACGCCCGTGTGTCATTTTAAAACTTCTAAATTTTTAGTCAACAAAAACTTTATATAAATCTTTGTATCCTTTGGTATTCATTGTCAAATGTCGAGGAAGACCATCTACCATCATTGGTGCATAATCTCCTTGAATCAATGGACGAAGATAGCTGATGAATTCATCGGTTACATAATCTCCATCTTTGTTAATCCACTCTCTAGGAACTAACTTTTCTCCATTTGCAATACGATGTACATCGTAAACGCCTGTAGTTGACTGGTATGGATCATCTGAAAGACGATCGATTACTACCATTACCCCTGAAATACCTTCATCTGCTGCCTTGATTGCTGCACCACCAACCATAAACGCCTCATTAATATCAATTCGGCTGGCAAGGTGAGATGCAGAACGCTGCAGGCTTGAGAACTCTACAGATCTTGTCTTGCATCCAATCTTTTCATGAATATGATTTGCCAAATATGCAGCTGTACCTGTCATCTGAATATGTCCAAATGCATCCTTTGTCTCAGATCCTGCCGAAAACTCACAGATATATTTTCCATCTTTGGTATGAATACCTTCTGAAACTGCTACAACAACTACATCTTTTTGCTTTAAGAGCTTTTCCACCTTTGTAGTAAATTTGTCTACATCAAATGGAATCTCCGGAAGATAAATCAAATCCGGTCCATCACAATCTTCTGCTTTAGAGAGGGCTGCTGCACCTGTTAACCAACCTGCATTTCGTCCCATGATTTCGATGATGGTAACATTCTTCTTTTTATAAGAAAATCCCGAGCAATCGCGAATAACTTCTTTTGTTGAAGTTCCAATATACTTTGCTGCACTTCCATATCCCGGTGTATGGTCTGTAAGGGCCAGGTCATTATCAATGGTCTTTGGACAACCAATGAAGCGCTGGGTAGCTCCTGTAAGGATAGCATAATCCGATAACTTCTTAATGGTATCCATGGAGTCATTTCCACCAATATAAATAAATACTTCGATATCCATTTTATCTAGAAGTTCAAAGATTCTTTCATATACAGCCTTGTCTTCGTGAATTGCAGGAAGCTTATATCGACATGTTCCCAAAAAAGCAGATGGTGTACGTTTCAAAAGTTCAAGGTCTAATTCGTTCTTTACGTAGTCTGCCATATTGACATACTGTTCATCTAAAAATCCCTGGATTCCGTAGCGCATACCGTAGACATTTTTGAATCCCCTGTCCATAGCTGTTTTAAATACGCCTGCAAGACTGGAGTTAATTACAGCGGTAGGTCCTCCCGACTGACCAACCAAAACATTTCCCTTCATAAGTAAAGTCCTCCCTTAGTAGAATTTGTGTTGTGAAACACTAAGGATATTGTACCATACTTGTCGAAACATTACTCCTTATTTTTTAAATTGTTTAAACAAATTAAAATCGAAGGTGCAAGAAACAAAAAATGACTTAAAACCTCTGTGTCTTACCACACTGTAAGGTCTTAAGTCATTCTTTAAAAAGTACGGGCGACAGGACTTGAACCTGCACGGTCGCCCACCAGAACCTAAATCTGGCGCGTCTGCCAATTCCGCCACGCCCGCATGTCTGTTGCGAATGTTTGTCACACAACAGAAGTTATAGTATCAGTTTTTTATAAAAATCTCAAGTACTATTTTACAGAAGATTCATTTTTTATGATTCTTCATCTTTTTGTAAAGCCGGGTCATCCTCAGAGATAAGATTTAACTCCTTTAAAAGCTCTGACGCTCCTATAGATGCGAATTTCTCTAAAGACTCCTCAAATCTACTAACAAGACCAGAAGGTTCTGGCATTCCCTCATTCAAGCTATGGCATACATCATGTACACTCTTCTCCTGCTTTTGTTCTTCACTCATTTTGTGTACTCCGTCTTCTATTAGTTTATCCTTCCTCTTTGCTCTGCGAAGAAGTCATCGATATTTTTCATTAAAACATCCGGCGGCATTGTCTTTAACAGGTATTTTTCTGGTTTCAAGTCCATAACAGAAAGCACGCTTTCTTTATCATTTCTTGCTGTCAAAAACATGACCGGTGTGTCTTTTGTCGATGGTTCATTTCTTAACATCTCAAGGACCTGTGGTCCATTTGCCACGGGCATCTCATAATCTAAAAGAATGAGATCCACCTTATTTTTTGCAAGTAGGGAAATGGCATTCACACCTGAGTTTGCCATGTATACCGTATACTTATCAGACAACCAAAGTTTCAGTGTTCGAAGCATGGTACCATCATCATCTACTACTAAAATATGCTTTTTCTCTTTTTCAAATTCGTTTGATTCCACCACGTTATTTAATTTCTCCACCAATATTTTTACGTTTAAAGGACGCAAAAAAGTACCGGCCGCTAGCTGGTCGGGGAATATCTTTTTCGCATAGTCCAAATCGTCAGGATTACCGACGAAATATATTAAGTTGACTTCACTGTCGTCCTCAACTAAATCCTTTAAATACACAAGGACATCCTTCATCTTATCGGCATCTTTGTCCATATAGACGAGAACAATCTGAGGTCGACGGTTCATTTTTGAAAGTTGATTTACGTCCGCTGTCAATGTTTCTACGGAGTATCTTTCATCTTCCAGGTTCTTCCGCATGGCATTTACCATAAATGTCTCTGCAGAGCAAAGAAGTAACACACGTTTATCCATAATCTTTCATCCTTTCAAAACAAGCCTTGCTTATTATAGCCCCATTTCCCGTATTTTTTCAATGAGTAATTGCTGATCCACAGCAGAAAGCGCTTCTTTCACCTTTGCAAAGCCCTCTTTATACTCCTTGGGAATCTGATACATATCTAGCATTTTCACCACAGAATCTGCTGAATCAAAGTCAAATGCCTCAACAAACTCTTTGATGGTATTCATGCCATCTTTAAATCCATCCAAATCAATTTTTGGCTTATCCTCTTCTGAATCATTTCCAAGAACAAAGCTTAAGGATTGGTACAAACTGCGATAAGCTTCTAACAAAGCTGGAGTTTTCTCGTTAATGCTTCTCTTTGCATCTTCATTTCCTGCTGCCGCTTCATTTCCTAAGGTTTCCAATTCCTTTGCATCTTCAGATAAGCTTCCTGCACCAATCAGTCTAGAAGAGCTCTTTAGTGCATGTACCAAAACGGTATAGTTTTCATAATCAAGGTTCTGCCAGAAGGATTCAATGTCTCCTGCCTTTTTCTCTGCGGATCCTACGTATTCCTTTAAGACTTCAACAAAGGTTTCTTCTCCACCACAGTTTAAAAAGGCTTCTTCCAGATTCAAGGCACTCTGGTCTCGAATGGACTTTATGATTTCCTTTTCACCTGACTCTCCTGTGTCATTTGATTCTGCTATATCACCAGATTCTATGATCAGCTTTTCCTTTGGCAGATAATCCACTATCATATGCTCTAATTTTTTACTGTCAATTGGCTTTGAGAGATAATCCGCAAATCCTGCTGCCATATAGGTTTCTCTTGCACCACTAACTGCATTTGCCGTCAATGAAATCACAGGGGTATCTGTGTTTAGATTCCCCTCTAGTTCCTTCATTTTTTGTAAAGTCTCAATTCCATCCATCTGAGGCATTCTATGGTCCAAAAAGATAATATCGTATTTCTTTTCTTTCACCTTATCAAGGGTTTCAAATCCACTTTCTGCTGTATCAATTTGCACCTTTGTAGTTTTTAATAAAGCCTTAAAGACCGTAAGGTTCATAACCGTATCGTCTGTAACTAGTACAATGGCATCCGGTGCAATAAAGCTTTCTTTGTAATGCTCATTCTTTACAAACCTGCGATAACTCTCGGCGTAATCTCCCATTTCATCCCAGCTGACCACCTTTTGGCGAACCTTGAAAGAGAATTCAGACCCAACGCCATATTCACTTTCCACCTCTAGTTCGCTATCCATAAGGGCCAAAAGCTGCTTTACAATATTCATACCAAGGCCTGTTCCTTCGATGGTACGATTTCGACCTTCATCGATTCTCTCAAATCTTGAGAAGAGTTTATCCATATCCTCTTTTTTGATTCCGATACCTGTATCTTTTACCTTGCAAATCAAAGAGATTTCTTCTTCGTTTTCCTTTTCAAATCCTAAGGTAAAATCCACCTGTCCTTTTTCTGTATACTTTACGGCATTGGTAAGAATATTCACAATGACCTGCTTAATTCGAATCTCATCACCATACAAGATATGAGGAATCTTTGAATCCACATGAAGTTCAAATCCTAGATGCTTGTCCTTTGCACGCACTCCAATCATATTTACAATATCGTTAATCACAGAACTTACGTCATACTCTACCGGTAGAATTTCCATCTTTCCTGACTCTAATTTTGAGGAGTCTAATATATCGTTTACTAAAGAGAGCAATGTCTTTCCGGAATTTTGAATATCCTTTGCGTATTCGATAATGTTTTCTTCCTTGCTTTCCCGAAGAATCATCTCATCCAGGCCAAGCACGGCGTTAATAGGTGTTCGGATTTCATGGGATACATTGTTTAAAAAGTTTGATTTGTTTTCGCTGGCAATCTGTGCGACACGTAAGTCTTCCTGAAGCTTTTGTTCCCGCACTACCTGATCCACAAAGGAATTGATCTGATACGCCATTTCCGCCATGTTGTCGTAGAGCACCGCAATCTCATCGTTTCCGCGGATATTCATACGACTCATTTCCCGAAGCTTTTCATCCTGTTCTTCACGGCTTACTCCGGCAAAGTTTTTCACCGTACT
>JAILMB010000255.1 GCA_024692825.1 Lachnospiraceae bacterium
TACAGGCTGGCCAGTCTATGTTGGCACAGGCAAATCAGTCTACTCAGGGTGTTCTTTCACTCTTAGGCTAATAGCTAATCATTTAATTAGATGTTTTCTCAAAGTATCTGAATTTAAAATTGTAAAACTACTACTACAAAACACCGTTGGTACGTACCTACCGACGGTGTTTTTATATGCAAAAAAACCTGCTAACAAAAGTCAAGTTCTTTTGAGCAGATTTTTATCAAAAGATTTTTACGCACACTAAGAAGGCTGGAATTACCCCCAGCCTGAGCGAATGTCGTATGCCTTACATCATTGATAAACTTCGATTACCCTCGCATAATATATCCGCAGGAACTTATTCAATCCTGCTACTTTCGCATGTTTTTTGCTTTTCCCTTCACTTTCTTTTTTCAGAATGTAGTTATATACAGCGTCATCTTTCGGTGCCGGATGGCTTTTAAGAACTCTCATGACTTCATACCCGACCTTCCTTAGAGTCGAAGAACCTCTTTTTGTTATCTTTCGCTTGGAGCCAACAAACTGCCCCGATTCATATGGTGGCGGATCAATCCCGGCCCATGCAATAAGAGCTTTGGCATTATGAAGCCTTCTTACATCGCCGATTTCTGCAATAAGCTTTGGCGCGAGAACATCTCCAACGCCTCCCATTTCCCGAACTGTAGAATACTCAGGCAGGGACTTCGCAAGTGCCTGCATTCGTGCTAAAATGAGTGCCAGAGAGCTATCCACAGCCCTCAATACTGATACGGCTTCCTCTACTAACATTTTGGTCGATGGGGTGTTGGAAGACAGTGTGGGGATGCCACTGCATGCCAGTTCATAGACTGCTTCAGCCTTTGTACTGCTGCGGTGGTATTTCTTTTCTTTCGCCCATGCAATGTATTCTTCTGTAAACTGCTCAAGCGTAAGGGCAGTAATTAGGTCAAAGTGCCAAAATCTCTCAACAAAATCTCCGAGCTTATCCTTACCATTAGCTTCATTCCAGCTATTGAACATCTTCTTTATTCCTGGCATTACATAATCCAGGACATGTGCCAGCTCCTGCAACGCTTTAACATGAAGCTCCATATAGTATCGGTACCGCCGTCCCAGAAGCTTGAGTTCGGCATAGGTTTCTTCGTCGCCCTCATATTTTTGCAACTTGAACCATTTCTCTATGCCATAATTCGCGATCATGATCGAATCAAGCTTGTCTGTTTTTGCGCCCCTGATGCTGTTGTCCTTTGCATACTTCTTCATCGCAAAAGGATTGATGACAGACACGAAATACCCTCTGTCGTGGAGAAATGTCAATACCGGAAGATGGTAGATGCCCGTGGCCTCCATCACCACTCTTATTTCTCCCTCCAACTTACCCAGAAGATCAACAAGAGCTTCCATAGCTGTTTCTTCATGCTGTACCTCGAAAGGACTACAAACCACCTCTCCATACGGCTTAAGTATGCACACAGTGCTTTTCCCTTTAGAGACATCGACTCCTACGCTTATCATCTTGTACCTCCTTGAACTGATAATAGTAATTGTTCCAGCCGCACTTATTACCATTCAGTTTAGTTGGTTACGCGGGAGCGGATCCCTACCTGCTTAATCGAATGCATATAATAAGGGGTTGGTTGACGGTTTTTTTGACGGATGCTATGATCCAAATAAGCCCACGTCAGACCAATTACTCCCCTTATTATAATAAAATAAGTGCAGGTGTCAGAGTTAATTACTCTCTAACAACTACACTTTTATGGTACTAAATAAAAAAATAAAAAAATATAAAATTTGAAGATCCAGGAAGATGAAATTATAAAATATATCTTTCGAGAAATGGCTTAAAATAGGGATTTAACCTCGTTTTTTGAAAAGTCAATAAATATTCAAAAAATTTTAAAAAATTTTTAAAATAGGGGTTAAGTAAATAAAAATAGATTCGATATATAAGGTGTAAGGAAGTTGTAGTAGGCTTCACTTACAATAGATACTTAGCAAATTATAAACAGCTGAAACTAAAAAGCAGGAATTTTTAAATTCAGGGAGGAAACAAATTATGGTAGTACAGCACAACATGCAGGCTGCGAACACAAATCGTATGCTTGGAATTACAACAGACGCATCAGCAAAAGCAACAGAAAAATTATCTTCTGGATATAGAATTAATAGAGCAGCAGATGACGCAGCAGGACTTTCTATTTCAGAAAAAATGAGAAGCCAGATCCGTGGCCTTGACCGCGCTTCAACAAACGCTTCTGATGGTATTTCTGTAGTACAGACAGCAGAAGGTGCTTTAAACGAAGTACATTCTATGTTACAGAGAATGAATGAGTTAGCAACTCAGGCAGCTAACGATACAAACACCTCTGTTGATAGACAGGCAATCAAAGCTGAGTTAAACGAATTAGCTTCAGAAATCGATCGTATTTCTAGTTCTACACAGTTCAATACCATGAACTTATTAGATGGTACATTTACTGGAAAGAACCTTCAGGTTGGTGCATTATCAGGACAGAACATTGAAATTAACATTTCAAGCTTAAAGGCTACAGCCCTTGGTGTTGATACAGCAAGCATCGTTATTTCTTCATTCGTTGATGCTGGTCATTCAATGGCTAAAATCCAGTCAGCTATCGATATGGTATCTGTTCAAAGATCTAAACTTGGTGCTACACAGAACCGTCTTGAGCACACAATTGCAAACCTTGATACTACATCTGAGAACACATCATCAGCTGAATCTCGTATCCGTGATACAGACATGGCAGCAATGATGGTAGAATACTCAAAGAACAATATCTTGGTTCAGGCAGGTCAGTCAATGCTTGCACAGGCAAATCAGTCTACTCAGGGTGTTCTTTCACTATTACAATAATTTGGGACCTCATTTTAAATATGTATATACAGGGAGTTGCGTAGGCAACTCCCTTTTTTATAATTATCTGTTAAACGCTTATATTTAAAGGGAAAATCAAAGGGAAACCATTCTATTTCTAGTTTCTTTTTGCTAGGTAATTCAGTATAATGGTACTAGATATTGTGTTTCCTGAAAACTTTGGGGAGGATATATGGGATGGAGCAAATTGAAAAGTTAGTGGTAGAAGAAAAATGGGAAGCTGCCGCTGAAGCATTTCTATCATATCTAGATGTACACTCTTTTTCAGAACGTCTTTCTATCTTAGGGGCTACAATCGCTTATCATATAGGTGATGTAGAATTGGCATTTCTTTATATTCACCAAGGTTTAGAACTAAATATTTATAATTATGAATTATATTTGGTTTTGGGAGATTGCTATGCAATGTCTAATCCAAACCAGGCTTATTTATGTTATGAAAATGCGCTCTATTTTTGTGAAAGAGATATGGGTGAAAATCATGAGGACACCATATACATTCGCAAGTTTTTAGAATCATACAAAGAAAATGAGAAGGTAAGTGTGAAGCCTGCTTCTTTTGTTATATTATCATGGAACACAAAAGAACTTACTGCAGCTTGTATCGAAAGCGTAAAAAATACTTGTTATAAAGATGCCTATGAATTGATCTTAATTGATAATGGTTCCATAGATGGAAGCGTGGAATATCTTAAGTCTGTTCCAAATATTAAAACACAGTTTAATGAGAAAAATTTTGGGTTTGCTGGTGGATGCAATCAAGGAATAAAAATGGCATCTGAAGGAAATGATATTTTTCTATTAAATTCAGATGCAGAGATGATGCCAAACGCTTTATTTTTACTACGCCTTGGACTGTATGCAAACGAATCGGTTGGAGCTGTGGGAGCGATTGCCAATTATGTTGGGAATTCACAAAAAGAATTTGAAAAAATCACTTCGCCAAAGGAAGCTTTTTTATTTTGCGAAAAACATAATTTACCAGAACAAAATAAATCGGAAGAAAAAGCCTATTTAGTTGGATTTGCAGAGTTAATAAAATCTGCTGCAATGAATAAAATCGGTGGATTAAATGAAGACTATCCAATAGGAAATTATGAAGATAATGATTTTGGGTTGAAAATGGTAAAGAATGGATATCGAAATTATCTTTTGCATAATGTATTTATTTTTCACTGGGGATCCGAAAGCTTTGTGAAAAATAAAGTGGATTATATGAGCCGTCTTGAAAAGAATGCGTTAATCTTCCGGGATAAGTGGGGGATTGATGCTTCTGTCGGGGAAACAAAGGGAGAGTTACTTTCGATTATTCCAAAGGGAGCTGAAAGGGTCTCTTTTTTGCAGATTGATTGTGGAATGGGTGGTTTCTTATCGCATTTGAAATATCAAAGACCAAATTGGAAAGTTTATGGAACTGAATCAGATAAACGAATCGAAGAAATAGGATACCTGGAGTTGCCAATAGAATTTTGTGATGTTTCAAACGAAGAACTTCCTTTTGATAAAACATCTATGGATTATATTTTAATAGATGAAACGTTAGAAAAACAAAAGAATCCAGAGGATTTTATACAACGATTGCTCCCGTATATGAAGGATAACGGGAAGATAATTTTTTATGTGAAAAATAGTTTAAATGCAAAAAATATATTTTATCTGCTTCATGGAAAAACGGTTATAGATAGGGACCGTCCTTATACATATTCTTGTCAGGAGTTAATAGATTTAATAGAGAATCAGGGATTAAATATAGAAGATATAAAATTTTCTATGAAGCCGGGTGATACTACAAAAGATGAACCCTACGTGGAATTTTTTGATTATCTGTTGAAAGAAAAAGGAATACCTGATAGACAGGAATTTGATACTTATAAATTTTTGATTATGGCTTCGCTGAAATAGAAGAGGAGTATTATGTTAAAGACTGCAATATTTGGAAATGGAATTATTTCTGAACTTGTAAAATCATATATAGACGGTAAATACAATCCTACAGCAAAGAAAGCAGGCGGAGAAGAAATGCAGGTGCTTTGTTTTGCGGGATTGAATTCTTCAGAATCAGCGACGTCTGTTCCTATGATCACGGTGGAACAGCTGTTTTATGAATTAAAGACAGGCGGAATTCAGATTCTGATTATTCCAAAGGAAAATGCACTTGGCCAATTCTCTTTTGGCTGGGTACTTCCTATGCAGGGAATCTCACTAGAAAATGTTTATTTTGCAGATCGGGTATCAAAGATGAATACGGAGGATGAAACTGAAATACTAGATTACTTCACACCATTTTTAGATACGAAGTATTTAGGTTATTTAGAATATCATTTGGCTGATCACTGCAATTTAAACTGCAAAGCCTGTGAACATTATTCTTCGTTAGTACCAGGGGAGGTCTTTACAGAGTACGACAAGTTTGAAAAAGATTTTACAAAGTTTCATGAGTTTATAGACGATATAGGACTAGTTCGAATCCTAGGTGGTGAGCCGCTCTTAAATAAAGATATAAATAAGTATATGGTTCTTACAAGAAAGTTGTATCCCAACGCAAGAATCCACGTGGTTACCAATGGCCTGAAATTATTGTCTATGGGAGATGATTTTTACCAGACTATGAAGGAGAATAATATAGAAATTCATATTTCGTATTACCCTCCGATGAAGGATACGATGTCAAAAGTGGAGGCATTTTTAAAGGAAAAAAACATTCCATATTTCTTATCGCCCTTAAACACACAGTTTGGGAAAAAACAATTACTAAAGCCGCAAAATGATGACGATACCATCGCAGCTTTTTATAATTGTGTTCAGAAAACGTGTAACAATTTTTACGATGGTAAAGTGGCAGCGTGTTTTTTGCCATTTACGACAAAGTATTTTAATCAATATTTTGATAAAGATTTACCGGAGGATGGAGCAATTGATATTTATCAATTAGGTCTTACTACTCATGCACTAAAAGAGCAGCTGTTATTACCATTCCTTCGTTGTAGATATTGTAGTGTTGAAACAGAAATGATTCCTTGGGATGTAGTACATGAACCTTCAACCCTAGATGATTGGATACGGAGTTAATATATGAACGTTTTATTTATTGACTGGCCCTGCTTTGACAGAGAAGAAACAAAAGAAGCTTTGGCAAATATGGGACATCAGGTATTTACATTTTTTCATGAAGATTACAATAGTCTTTATAGCGAAAGCTTTGATTCAGAAATCAAGCAATCCATAGAAAAAAATAATATTGAGTTGGTTTTTTCGTATAACTATTACCCGTTGATAGCGTTGGCCTGTAAGGATGAGAGTATTTATTATATGTCATTTTTGTACGACAATCCTTATGCATATATATATTCCTATACACTAATGTTTCAGACAAATATTGTGTTTTTGTTTGATTCATCATTGGTGGAGTATTTTCAAAAGGGTGGATTAAAAAATGTATTTTATATGAATTTACCCGGGGCGCCTGATAAAATTGAAAAACTTTTAAAAGAGGACTATGGCAAAAGTAGATATCTAGCCGATGTATCTTTTGTAGGAGCATTGTATAATGAAGCTCATAATTTTTATGATCGAATCGATTGGTCAAAGAATCCGTATGCGAAAGGATTCGTGCAAGGTCTAATGGATGCTCAAAAAAAAGTAAGTGGCTATAATTTTATTGAAGAATGTTTAACACCTAAGGTGTTAGAACAGTTACAGTCATTGTTTCCGCTTGAAAAGGATAAAAACTCTATTGAAACAGATGGCTTTCGATTTGCGGATTACGTTATCAATCGAAAACTTACTTCAAGAGAGAGAATGGATTATTTATCTGGAATAGGACAAAGATTTGGAAAAGATTATAGTATAAAACTTTTTACTCTAGACGAAAATGTAGAATTCCCGGGAGTATCAAATATGGGAATTGCCACCTATGAAACAGAAATGCCAAGGGTGTTTTATCATAGTAAAATTAATCTTAATATTTCACTTAGAAGTATTAAAACAGGAATTCCACTTCGCTGTATGGATATTATGGCGGCACATGGATTTTTACTAAGCAATTATCAAAGCGACTTTTTTATCGATTTTGTTCCAGGAGAAGATTTTGCTTATTATGAAAATGAAGAAGACTTATATGAAAAAATAGAGTACTTCTTAACTCATGAAAAAGAACGAATGGAAATCGCAGAAAATGGATTCCAAAAAGTTTTACATTTTTTTACAGTAGAAGATGTATTAAAAAGAATGTTTGAAGTAGGATTATCAAAACCATTGGGAGGAGAAACATGTTAAAACCAAAAATTCCTTATCGTACTATTGAGGGAAAACCTACAGAGGAGCTTCGCAAATTAAAAAATTCTTTGATTGATTTTGAGGAGTTAGGATTTGCAACCGGCCTAAATGAATCGCCAGAAGTCTATGCAAACCGTCAGTTAGAGCTATTGAGAGAACTGATTGCGGATGAGAAATTATGGATGACATATGCAGATGAAATTACAGGTTTGTTTGTAAAGGAGTATTTTCTTCGTACGACCCTAATGGCTGCAGACGAATATCTTTGGGAAACTTTAAATCTTTCTTCTTTTGCAGTTCAGTTTAAAAATATGCAAAAAGTAGTGAATGAAGTATTTCCTTATTGGATTGATAATGATTATTTGTATTCATTGGGAAAGAATATGCTTAATATTTTAAAGGCTGCCAATATGGGGGAACTGGATGAAGAAACACTTGGGATGCTTCTTAAGGATGTTGCGATTTTGGGAATGCCACCTTCAGTTTCTATTATTATGCCAACCTATAATCGTGGGGAAAAGTTATTAAATACCATACCTAAAATTCTAAATCAGACCTATGATAGTTTTGAACTTATAGTAGTAGATGATGGATCAGACGATAACACGAAGGAAGTGTTACAAATGTTTGGGGATGATCGAATTAAATATTTGAAATTAGAAAAAAATGGTGGGCAGGCAGCAGCGAGAAATGCAGGAATCAAACAGGCTAGCTTTAACTATATTGCCTTCGCTGATAGTGATGATTTTTGGGATGAACGCAAACTTGAAATTCAAATGGATAAATTTATAAAAGAAAAAGAGAGTGGCTTCTGTTACTGCGCTTATACCTATCATGATGAGGAAGATAAGACTTATACGGTTCCGAAAAAGGAAATATCTAAGGTTCGAAAGGAAGGATATATTTATCCGGAGCTTCTTCGAAGAAATTTAGTTGGAACCCCTTCTTTGATTGTGAAAAAGGAATGTATTGATGCCATTGGTGGATTTAATGAAGAATTAGATTGCCTGGAAGATTGGGAGTTTGCGCTTCGCCTGGCTAGAAATTTCGAAGCTGCATTCTGCCCAGAGGAATTGTTTGATGTTTATGAAGATACAGATAAGGTATCCACAAAAACAAAGGCAGATGGAGAAGAAGCTATGAAACATTTCTATGATAGCTTTGAAAGAGATCGTGAATTATTTGGAATGGTAGATGAAGTCTTTTAGGGAGAAATAGCTTGAAACATTATCTGTCTCGAAAACTATTAATAATTACACATCAATTATCAAGAACCGGTGCACCGATTGCTCTTCTGAAGACGGTGCGCCTTCTTTTAGATGAAGGAAATGAAATCACCCTGATTTCCATGGAAAAAGGACCTCTTGAAGAGGAGTATGTAAAACTTGGAATTACACCTATTTATGAAAAGGATTTTCTAATAAACTGGCAGTATTATTTGACCTATTTTCAAGAGTTTGAAGGCGTTATTTGTAATACGATTGTTACCTTTGAAGCTGTCCATGTGTTGAATTATTTGACGGTTCCAACTTTGTGGTGGATTCATGAACCAAAAGAGTATTTTGCTACGATTGGGGAAGTCCTTCCGGATATTTCTAATTTGAATTCCAATATTACTGTTGCAGTAGTAAGCCCTTTGAGTCGGGATTATATAAAAGAAGCTTATGGTATAGAACCGGTAGTTCTTCCTATTGGAACAAAGGATGAAAAAAATCAATTCTTTGATGAGAATACAACGCATTATCCAGATGAAAAAGTAAAAATAGCTTGTATTGGTAGTTATTCCTATACTAAAGGCCATGATCTACTTTCAGAGGCTATTTTGTCATTATCTAAGGAAGAAGCAGATGCTGTTGAATTTTATTTTTGCAGTGATGAAGAAACTTGTGATGAGCGATATTTAAACGAAGTAAAAAAATTAGAAAACAACTATTCTATTCACAGAATGGGAGCGCTTCCTATCCGTAAGCTTCATGAATTTATAAGAGAAATGGATTTTGTAATATGTCCCTCTCGTATGGAAACATTTTCTATGGTTGCGGCAGAATCCATGATGCTCTCGACTCCAGTATGGATATCCTCTGGCTGTGGAATTTTAGGAGTGATTGAAGATTATAAATATAGCTTTGAAAAAGAAAATACAGAGGCCATAGCCGATGTACTAAAAAAATCAATTTCTATAAAGAATAATGAATTAGAATATCAAAAGTTAAAAAATTACGTTAGAGAAATTTATGAAACTTATTTGTCGGAAGATATTTTTCGCGAAAAATTCTTTTCTTTTCTAGTAGATTTGATTCCAAAAAAACGTCTTATTTTATTAACTGGAAATTATGATATTATAGATATTTTTACACATGAATTCACGAAAGCATTCTCTCGCATGGGATATGATACTTTTGAATTTGATTGTTCGGATTTGGAAAATTCATTACCGAAATTTGGAAGCTATCTGGCAAGAGACGGACAGATTTCTGCAGTAATTACATTTAATTTCTATTCCACATTCATGGAATTAAAAGAAGGACAACAAATTTGGAGAGAACATAATATTCCGGTAATTACATATTTGATGGATCATCCATTTTGCTTTGCAGAGAATATGAAAAAATTGGGATCTAATGATATTTTACTTTGCCCTGATAAGAATCATATGAACTATATAACAAAGTATTATCCAAATGTTTCTGTTAGTGGTTTTTTAGGACATGGAGGAATTGAAAAATATAAAGAAAAGAAACCTATGAAGGATCGTGACATTGAGGTTTTATACGCGGGAGGAATATCTCTTCCAAATGTAAAAAAGATTTTGCCGGATTTTTCAAAGTATGATTTCGACGCAAAAGCATTGGGTGATGAAGCCTATGAATATTTGATTTTTCATAATAATGAGACTACAGAAGAAGTGTTAGAAAAGCTGTTACTATCCTATGACGTTGAAATGTCCTTAGAAGAAAAAAGAGAGTTTATTTCTGATATGCACTATGTAGATTTGATGGTGGTGTCCCATTATAGAGAAAAAGTGGTCCGGACCTTAGCTGAAGCAGGAGTTCATGTGACTTTATATGGATTTGGCTGGGAAGAATTTGATTGGATTAAAGAATTAAATGTGGATTATCGAGGCAGAGTGTCTGCTGATGAAATTATTGATTTAATGGCAGATACAAAAATTGTTTTATCTACCATGACATGGTTTAAAGATGGTACTCATGATCGTGTGTTTAATGGGATGCTTCAAGGGGCTTTCACCATTACGGATACATCTATTTATATGAAGGAAGAATTTAGAGGCCTCTATCCAGACGACGTAATAGCATATGGAAGAAGGAAATCAGACAAAATAGAAGCAGGGGAAATGTCATCGGATGAGTACGAAGTAGGATTTTTTGAATTAGATGAAATCGACAAACTTCCCGATATGATAAAACGTTTACTTGAAAACGATGAGACTTTAGAAGGGCTCGCGAGCGCAGGTTATAAAAAGGCAAAGCAGTTCCATACGTGGGAAGCCAGAGCATTGGAATTAGACAGGGATTTATTACATTATTTATAAATAGAAAGGGCAGTTTACTGGTAGCAAATGAAAAAAGTAACGACGATTACACCGTGTCATAATTCAACTAAATATTTACTCCGTGCATGGGAATCTCTCAAAAATCAAACCATTGGTTTAGGTGAAATGGAAGTGATTTTTGTGGATGATTGTTCAGATGATGATGGAGCGACCTGGGAAATGCTTCTTGGTTTTGAAAAGGAAGCTCCGGAGTCTGTTATGGTGATTCATTTAGAAGAGAATCTACGTCAAGGTGGTGCTAGAAATGTGGCACTTACCTATGCTACCGGCGAATATGTTCAGTTTTTAGATTCCGATGATTACCTGGTGAATAACGCATTGCAGGAATTGTATGAAATTGCCAAAGAAAAGAATACAGACATTTTGCAATATGATTATGTTCATCCTGAAGGAAAGGATAAAGCGGATATCTATTGTAGAGAAAATATAGATTATGTTTTATCAAGTGAACTGGCTAGAAAAGGAATGCTAAAACAAAATACAATTAGCGTTAATCACGCAACAAAGTTTTATCGAAGAGAGTTTTTGCAGGAAAGTGGTGTGAAATTCGCAGAGCATGTGATTTATGAAGAACCTCTATTTGTTTATCCTTTGTTGTATTTTGCAAAACGAATATCTGTTGTTACAAATCAATATTATTATTATCAAAAAAATGATGACTCTACGATGGAAACAGTAGCAGGAGAACGTATTTTTGATCATGTTGAAGTTCAAAATAAAGTGTATGAGTTCTTAAAATCCTATCCAAGTATTTACCAGAGTTATCAAAAAGAAATCGACGCCTATTACTATTCTACGGCAATAATGGAGACGGTTATAAATATTGCTAGAGGAGCGAGACTTGATAATATCCTTATGGAGGAGTTGGTGAAAATAAGCCAGGATTTTTCATATACGATAGAGGATTTGGCATATTTTGGAATGGAACGAGCTTATGTGATTTATGGAGTGAATCGTATGAAAAGTGGATTTACTTCCCTAGGTGAGTTTTGCCAATTTGCAAAAAAAGTAGATGCTATGCTGCAAAAAAAGGAAATTGCAGTTGATATTGTAATTGCAGTAGCATCAAAGGGCGGCATGGAAAATGTATTAAACCTTGTTTGTAGTTATCTTTTAAAAGAAGGGATAAAACTTCGGGTAATACAAATATTAGATTCTCACACTAAGTGGTTAGAGGAAAATGTGGAGTGGATTTGCCTATCTGATCGGAGCCATATGACCTATTTGTCAGAGATGGAAAATGTTTATGAGGCGTTTGCAAAAGATAAGGGTGTGGGAGATATTATCCTTTGTACTGGTTGGCCAATGATTACTTCTGTTGTGGGAAAAACAGTTGAGAAACTAGGATTGCATTCTTATATAGCTTCTTATCTTCATGGCAGTATTCGTCATTATTCCTTAGATGGAGTAGGAGGGATTGATGAATTAAAATATGCAAGAGGACATTTTTGCATTAATAAAAATAATGGTGCAAAAATAAAAGAAGAATATCCGGATGCAAAGATTTATGAAATAGGAAATCCTATTCCAGAAGAGCGACCAAAATTTTCAGCTAATAGAAATCCAATGAAACTTATATATATTGGTCGACTATCAGAAGAAAAAAATCCGGCTCTTGTAATTCGGGGAATGGCACAAGCACCAGAAGAATTCTATTTAAAAGTATTTGGTGATGGACCCATGAAGAGAGAGTTAGAACAGCTTTGTAAGGAATTAAAAGTGGAAGAACGTGTCGAGTTTATGGATTGGGTGGACAATCCTTGGGAATATGTGAAACAAGATGGGTGGTTGCTTCTTTCTTCTCATTTTGAAGGTTTTCCGCTTTCTGTGGCTGAGGCGCTGCTTTCTGGAATGCCTGTGATTTCCACACCGGTGCAAGGCGTAGTGGATATGATTACTCCAGGAGTGAATGGATACTTATTTGGAGATGACAAGGTAGAAGAGTTGGGACAAATTCTTACTATGATAAAGGAAGATACACTTCCGATTCCAGATAGCGATACCTGCTTTTTATCAGCTGAAAAATACTTGAGTGAAAATGTTCTTTTGAAAATAAAAAATGGTCTTATGGATATGTATCTGCAGTAAAAAGGAGAAACCCTATGAATTATATGGAAGCTTATTTGCTTCGTATGACAGCATTTTTAAATTTTAAACTAGTAGATTATAAAAAAGATAAGATGCCTCTTTGTCATATTACAAAGGGCTATTTCGAATATAAAAATTTAAATATGTGTTTTGTGAATGACATGATTTCTAGGGCGGCAGAGGCATTGTATCAGGGGTATTTGCCTGTGATCGAGGTCTCAGGCGGTGAAGGAATAGATAATTTATGGTCTACTTTTTTTAAACAGCCTGCGGAACTATTAGGGATAGATATTAATGAAAGAAAAACGGAAAATGATCGCTATGAAATCGATCCAGTTTGGGGACCAGGGTATAAGGCAAATTTAATACCACGAGAATTAGAATGTGCAAAACATTTATATAAAGAATTAGTGGTGCCAAATGATACTACAAAAAAATATATAGAAAACGAGTATAAAAATTTACTGGGAGAGAAAAAGGTACTAGGTGTCTTGTTTCGAGGAACTGATCTTGGAAGACAAAGGCCAGCAGATCATCCGGTACAACCAGATTTAGATGTTCTTCTTTTAGACGTAGAAGCAGAATATAAAAGAGGAAACTACGATTGTGTATTTTTCACTTCCGACGAAGAAGAAGCAGAAGAGTTTTTTCATAACCATTTTTCAGGAAAAATTATTACAAATAAAAAGCATTATTTAAACAGCCTGTTTGAACAAAACCAAGGAAATGAAGCAATTATAAAATCGGATTTTGGTGTTTATCTAACAGATATCATGGATGCGGAACATGTGGATTTTTACACCTATGGAATTGAGTATTTAAGTGCAATTTTTTTGCTGTCAAAATGTCAGGGGATAATTGCCGGCAATACATTGGGATCTTCAGCAGCCTTGTTCTTAAATAATGGTGCGTATGAGTTTAGTAATCTTTATGATTTGGGATTTTATAAGTCTAAGGTGTCTGTAATTATTCCTTGCTACAATCGGGAAGCCTATATTGGCCAATGCCTGGATAGTTTGATTCATCAAACCTATGGCATTGAAAATATGGAATTGATATTAATAAACGATGGCTCCACGGATGCTACTTCTTCCATTATAAAGGAATATGAAACTCTTTATCCGGAATCAATTTTGGTTATTAATTTAGAAGAACAAAGTGGGGGTCTTGTTGGAAAAGTTCGAAACGTGGGACTTTCTTATGCATCAGGAAAATACGTTACATTTGTAGATTCTGATGATGTCTGCATGGATGACTTAATTGAAAAATTAGTGGCAGCTGCAGATGAACATAATTGTGACTGCGTCGGGTGTGGAGCAGTGCTTTGGAACGGAGAAGAGATTTTAAAAACTTACGATTCCAAAGATGGTATTTATGATATGTCAAACACTGCGTCCAAAAAATCATATCTAATGACAGAAGGGGAAAAGTGTTCCGTTTGGGCCAGGATTTATCGACGAGATTTTATAGAAGAGTATGGTCTTTGCTTCGATGAAGAACTTCACACGGCTGAGGATGTGAAATTTCATTTTAGGGCAATGGCCTACGCAAAAAAAATAGTTACGATTTCAGATTATTTATATTTGTATCGGGCGTCAGAAGAATCTTTAGTGCGAAAAAATGAATTACCCAAATATTTTATGGATCCTTTTTGGGCGGTGCATAGTGAGTGCAGAGATTTATTTTTGGATGATAAACAAAAAGATGTTTTGCTTGAGTGGGAGTATTTGTACTTCATAAGAGGAATTTGTGAAGTGGTGTTTACTTTGAAATTGTATCAAAAAGTGAATCCGAAAGAAACAAAGGAGATGTTGTTACAGGTGCAAAAAGATGCACCAAATATTTTGCAAAATCCATACATATCTTCTGCACAAGGAGCAAATTTTATAAAAGAAGCATTAAAAAAAGAGAATCAATCATCTGATAAATTAATCAGTATTATTGTGCCTGTCTATAACGGAGTAGCGACGATTCAAAGATGTTTAGATTCTCTTTTGCATCAGACCTTAGATCATTCGAAGATGGAAATAATTTTGGTGGATGATTGTTCTACAGACGAGACCTATGAGATGTTAGTATCCTTTGAAAAGGAGTATCCAGATTTGATTCGTGTATATAAGACACCGGAAAATCTTCGTGTCGGTGGGGCGAGAAATCTTGGAATCAAAGAAGCACGGGGCACATATGTAGGTTTTGTGGACGCAGATGATTGGGTTGAACCTGTCATGTATGAGCATATGTTAGAAAAGGCCTTAACCTATGATTGCGATGTAGTAAACTGCAGACATACAAGAGATACACAGTATGAAATGTTGGGAGAGAATATTAAAACGGAAGCTTCTGATATGGGGATTATTATTTCTAATGATAAGGAACGTGCAGATTTTATTGTTTCAAATATTATAGGAATTTGTCTTGCTTTTCATATTTATAGAAGAAGTATGCTTATAGAACACAATATATTATCACCAGAAAAGCTAGCATACGAAGATAATGTGTTTGATCCGATGGTGTATCTTTACGCATCACGCATTTATCTGCTGGAAGAGAAACTATATCACTATTATGTGAATCCGGATTCTATCGTATTGGCATTAGATAAACCATATCACAAGGATTTCTTTGAAGTTGGAAGGATTCGATATGAAGAGTATAAAAAACGAGGTGCATGGGAGAAGTATTATGAAGCAGTCTCTTTTGATTATTTAATGGGATATTATGTAGCCGGATTAAAGGTGCTCGCGCTTCGCTATAGTGAGCCACAGGTGGAGCAGTTTAGAACATTGCAAAAGGATGTACTTGAAAAAATTCCTGATGCGATATCAAATCCCTATTTAAAAACACATGCTACAAAAATGCAGCAAATGCAAGTGGCTATGTTGTCAGCATCTATGACGGATGAGGAGATTTGTGATTTTCTAAATATTGTAAAGAACAGTTATCAGTCTATGTAGGGGGAAGGTAATGATTGATGAAGTAAAAAAAGGGTTTTTAGACCTAGAAGAATTGTTAGATACAGGGAAACAACTCTATGGAGAAATTGAGGAACTTACAAAAAATGGCCTCGATCTTGTTATTTTGCCAGAACATCTAGGCGATAGTGTGTGGACGGTTTCTTTTGCAGAAGCATATAAGAGGGAAAATCAAATTTCTTCATTGTATTTTGTGTGTCCAAAAAGCCAGGGGGAATTAGTGCAGTTTTTCCCGGGAGTAGACGGGGTTGTAACCTTAACTTCAGATGAAATGAACGCATTAAAAATTTTTGTAAATGTAGTGAACTATCATAAGAGGGGACATATCCGATACGGACATTATCGGAAAATGCTTTGCTACAATCATCCTAATTTTGGATTTCAAATGATGTATGAGGCGGGATTGACACTTTATAGTGCAGCTTTATACTGGCTCGATCTTCCAAATGGATCAAAGGCAAGTCGTATGATGGAGATTGTTCCGGAGGATAAAGAAGAACTAAAAAACATGTTTCAAAAATCTATTTTATTATTTCCGAATGCACAATCGTCTTTTGGAAATATTTCAGATGGAGTGTTTGAAATGATTGCATCCTTTTATAAAGAAAAGGGATATGAAGTCTATACCAACTACAATGGATTTGAGTATGAAAGCGTGGTGCCTGGCACAGAAGCACTATCAAGTACTATGATAGAGTTGGCTTCAATGGCACCATATTTTGCTCAGGTGATTGGGGTAAGAAGTGGAGCTATGGATTTGCTTGCCCATACGAATACGAATCTTTCGATTATTTATGATGCAGCAAGTCAGGAAGTAAGAAGCACTCATAAAACCCCAAGACTGTACCAAAATGAAGTCTTACTTTCAGATGTACTAGATTTGGTGAATCGAGATGAAATGGTAAACTATCAATTTTCTCACGATTCAAAAGATGAATTTTTGAGAGCTTTGTTTTCGCAGGTTCGGGTATAAGCCTGGTCAAAAATATCATAAACGGGAGAAGGCTCTCTATTAGATTTCCAGGGCTTCGTTCCGCCCATATAGTGAATGACTGAAGTGGTTTCAAACATACTATTTGTATAATCAAAGTAGCCGTCGGGAATATTTCCGGCGGAGATTTCTTTTAATGGCAGTGGCATATGAATACCTTTTTCTACCTCTTTTTGATTCATAATGTAGTAGAGCGGAGGGCAATTAAATGCTTCCCATGGTAGTTGAATATAGGAATCATGAAATAGGATATTTAAGATATCCTGCTCTGGATAATAAAGTTTATCTTTGTGCATATGAGCGAGTGAAATAATTGCTTTTCCACCTCCGATTTTTTGTATGAAATCGAGAGAAAAAAGCATGAATCCGGCGTTGAAATATGGACGATTATGATCAAGCCCTAGACAATCTAAATTATTATCTTCGAGCCCAAAGTAGTGTCCAAAGATATCGGGACAAGCTGCTATTCCAGATGAGGAAATTGGAAGCTGGAAAACTTCGGAAATATCTTTTTGTACAATCATGTCTAAGTCCATACAAAGTACCTGATGCAAGTCATTTGGCAAAATATCCAGACCAAGAAGTTTGAAATATATTTCTTTTGGGAATTCTTTTGTAACAGGAAGCCCTTCTAATATCTCTGATGTCATTACCATGGGAATAAATGTTTTATTGTCCCATTGCGAAATAAACACTTGAAGATTGGAAATATCATCTTCTGTTAAATCTTCAAAGAAAAGATAAAAATCTATAGGATAGGGATTGGAGGAAAATAAAGATGTCCACATGGTCTTTAATGGACCTAAATAATCTTGATTTACGACAGCCATAATGGCGTTTTGATTTCTCATAATAGTACCTCCTCTAACCTTCTCTTATTTTACTATAAAATGCAAAAAAAACATTAAAAATATGGGGATAAATAGTATAATTAAAAAAGGTATAGTTTCGAAAATAACGGAGAAGATATGGAAAAGAAAAAGAATTTTTTAGATGTATTAAACCTATTAGAGGAAGTGCTGACTTTAGTAGAAGCGGGATTTCCTAATGAGGGTGGATTAATCGGGGAACAAAATAGTATTTGGGCGAATCTTAAGCTTCTTGTAGAGGAAGTCAATAATGGATATTTTTGTAGTAATAAAATTATTTTTAATGATTTAAATGTATTCTTGGATAAGGAATATGATGGAGCATTTAAAGATCAGATTGTGACTTTGCTTAGAGAATGGATTTCCTTTATTTATGAAACAGATGAGAGAAGAAAATCCTATAAAAATTATATTGATAAAGAGTTTTATCATTATATGGATCGAGCACGATATGTTAGTTATGATGTGCTACGTGAGCAGGTGATAGATGCCCTCTATAAAAATGAAGTAGTGGATATTGGCCACATGGAATATTTCTATGAACATTTTTCAGGCTTTTGGGGAACATTAAATATAAAAAGTGACAACTACGAAGTTATAGAATCGCGAATGCATAGTATTACAGAACATTGGCAGGATTTTATATGGGTATATGAATCACTAAAAGACTATCGTTCAAAATATGTACTACTAAAAGATGTGGAATACTGGTTTACCTACAAGATGGAAGACACTGTGCTTCGTATGAGAGAGTATGCTTTTAAGGACTATTTTGATTTGGACTTGCTTCATTGCAATGAGAATGAGGTGATTGTAGATCTGGGTGCTTATGTCGGAGACAGCATCAAAGATTTCAAAGAAACCTACGGTGATTATAAAAAAGCATTTTGTTTTGAAGTATCACCTTGGAATGTTGAAGGAATCAAACAGTATCTAGAAGGATTTCATGATATAAATATTATTCAAAAGGCAGCGGGGGATGTGTGTGGAAAAACCACCATGTTTATTTCTCCTACGGTGGATAGTTGTAATTCAAAAGACATTGAAATTGGTTTTGATACAGAAGTAGAAGTTGTTACAGTAGACGAAGAAATCAAAGAACCGGTGACTTTGATTAAAATGGATATTGAAGGTGCAGAACAAAGTGCCATTAAAGGATGTAAACGTCATATTATAGAAGATTATCCAAAGCTTTTGATTTGCGTATATCACAACAATGAAGATATCTGGAAAATTCCAAAGATGATATACGACATTCGAGATGACTATGATTTTTATTTAAGAAGTAATGGGGCACAGTGGGGACCATCGGAAATTGTATTTTTTGCCCTGCCGAAACAAGAAGCATAAGGAGAGGAGAGTAGGTGAATAGATTAAAACTATATGTTGTCTCTTCTCATATGGATAAACCCTTAGAGACCCCAGTAGAAAATCTTTCCTGCGAGATTCCAATTCAAGCAGGTGCTGCACTTACGGAAAAGCGTGTGTGTGAGCTGAATGACCACGATAATTT
Organism: Lachnospiraceae bacterium; assembly: GCA_024692825.1. Taxonomy (GTDB): domain Bacteria; phylum Bacillota; class Clostridia; order Lachnospirales; family Lachnospiraceae; genus JAILEN01. The sequence goes on from JAILMB010000255.1 coordinate 19,167, forward strand.
TTCAGATTCTATTTCAAAGAGAAATCGAAGATATTGTGAGTGCAGTGCGATTTATTGGATTGGAAAACATATTGACAGTGACTACGTTGGAATAGAACATTATCGCAGACGATTTGAGACAACAGAAGAGAAACTAGATGAGGCCATGGAGGCGTGTGTGGATATTATCACGACGAAACCTATGACTTTAGAGGAGAATATTCAACGTGATTTTATCCAAAACCACTATGGTGGGGATTGGATAATGCTCATGAGTTTGCTGGAAAAATATGATTCAGATAATTATGAGTTTTATGTGAAGGAAGCGGATAAAAAACTGTTACACTACGGAAATATTTCCATTATGAGGGGAGATATTTTTAAAGAGTATTGTGATTGGATGTTTCCAATTTTAAATGAGTTTTATATAAACACGGTAGAAAAATATGATGCATATAATCGCAGAGATGTGGGCTTTTTAGCAGAGCGTTTGACCCATTTTTTTGTGATGAGAAAAATGAGAGATGGAGCAAGAGTTGAAGAGTGGAATGTAAAACAATATTCGCGTCATGCTTGGAGCCCAAAAGATGAATGTAATTTGGTAGAAGAAGAAAGTGTCTATGAAGCTTGTAATCGACTATATGATACTCAGCAAATTACAAAATGTTGTCAGGTATTAGGGACAGCGTTAAAAAACAAGGAATGTGAAAGTCAACGATTACTCCAAATTGAAGAGGTGTTGTGGGCAGGAATTCGAGAACGAATGCATGGGCAGATTACGATGTATGAATATCTGCCAGAGGATATGAAAAAAGATTTAAACAGTTTATGCACGTCCTATGGACAATTAAAGCAGATTATAGGGTTGTATGTGAAAAATCCATCTGAAGAGATGAAAACACTGTATCAAAGTTATATACAGACTACAGGATATAGTACTTTTTTGGTGGATTATATTCTTGATGGAATGGAAGTTTAGAGGAGAAGATATGGAGAATATAAAGTGTCTCGAACCAGAAGAATTATTAGAAGAGTTATTAGCATTAAAACAGTGGAATTATGAGGAACATATAAAAAAATATGAGGCGTCGTATGTCCATGTGGGAGATTATACGTATGGAATTCCCCATATTGATTATTATGATTCTGAGGTTGATAATGGTCAGCTTTATATTGGAAAATTCTGTGCCATTGCAGCTAATGTAACAATTAGTCTGGGTGGAAATCACAGTATGAACTGGGGAACGATTTATCCATTTCATGCAATGCTTCCGTCAAAACGTGAGTTTACAAATTATTCAGCATCAAAAGGAGATGTACGGATTGGCAATGATGTTTGGATTGGAGATGGAGTAAAAATTTTATCCGGTGTTACGATAGGAGATGGCGCTGTGTTAGGTGCGAATGCGCTTATTACGAAAGATGTGGAGGCATATAGTGTGGTAGGCGGTAATCCTGCAAAGAGAATTCGGTATCGTTTTTCAGAAGAGACACGTCATATGTTTTTAGAAATGAAGTGGTGGGATTGGCCAGACCACGTGTTAGCAGTGGCGTTGCCGCTTTTATTAAGCGAGAATCATGATGAATTATATGCCCTATATCAGGGATTGAAAGAGGATAAAGTATTACAATGAAGGTAAGTGTAATCGTACCAGTATACAACGGAGAAAATTATTTAAAAGAGCGTGTAGGTAATCTTCTGAACCAAACCCTCGATGAGATAGAGATTATCTTTATAAATGATGCGTCCACAGATGGAACTTTGTCTTTGCTAGAACTGGCGAAGAATCAATTCCAAGATAGAGTAAGGGTGTTATCGCAACCAGAAAATCATGGCCCTGGCGTTGCAAGAAATTTAGGCTTATCAGTAGCAACAGGAGATTATATTGGGTTTTATGATGCTGACGATGTGGTGGATATTACCATGTATGAAAAACTCTACAACAAAGCGATGGAAAATGACGCGGATATTGTGGACTGTGCTTTTTTTAGAGAAAGCCAAAACAAAGCACTGCGTCATTTTACAGAGGATATTGTAGGAGAAATATCGAATGAAAAAAAGTCGGCGATTCTGTTAGGAGGATTTGTAGTAACAAAAATATTCCGAAGAGAATTACTGTTTGAACCACCAGTACATTTCCGAGAAGAATATGGGCTAGAAGATATGGATTTTTTGATGGGGTTAATTGCGAAAGCGAAGAGGTTTAATTTTGTAGAAGATGTATTATATGTATATAAAGATAGTGGCGATTCTCTTTCAAAGGAGATGGATTTCTTTAAATACTATAAGAATCACGTGTCTGCCATGGCGGGTATTTATGAAACCCTTTCTCCTTTAGATGATTATAAAGAATATCAGGATGCTGCAGAGATTTGCATGGCTACGCTTTATACAAATGTTTTGCCAACCTTTGATATGGTAAAGGGAAAATTACCAGAAAATATTATTTCTGAAATGAAAGATGCATTGGAAGGACTGCGGAAACAGACCATTCAAAAATCGGTGGTGAAAAATCCGTATTTTGAGACGGGATTAGATGAGGACGCAAAGAAAGTATTTATACAGGAAGAGAAAAAGTAGAGTTTATTCTTGGGGTAACTTTTTTGGGAAAGAAAAATATATTCAAAAGTAGTCTTTGTTCTTGGGGATAATTTTTAAAAAGTGGACTTCTTTTTTGCAATGTAAAAAAGAGGGGAAAAATAAAAGTTTGGGAGGTTATGATATGAGTGTTATGAATATTGCGAGTTGTTTAAACGAGGCGTATGTGCCCTATTCTTACGTGATGTTAAAATCACTGTTTGAATCCAATAAGGAAAATGACATAACAGTGTATTTGTTGCATGATGGTCTAACAGAAAAATCTGTAAAGTCTTTATTTGAACTAGCGAGAAGTTATGGACAGGATATTGAGCTTACAGCAGTAACAAACTTTACCATGGATCCAAAGATATATGAGTACGGTGGATGGAATGAACTTACCATGTATCGACTTTTACTTTGGGATATTTTGCCTCCAAAAGTAGAAAGAGTCATTCATCTAGATGGGGACATGATTGTAAATAAGGATTTGTCCAAACTTTATGAAATGGATTTTGAAGGAAATGATGTAATTGCTTGCCCGGATATTTTAGCAGCGGGAGATCGTAAAGAGTTTTGCATTCAAACCCATGGAAAAGAGTTTACAGAGCTCTTTGAAAAAGGTCGTTATTTTAATGCCGGAATGATGGTTATGAACGTAGCAAAGAATCGCGGCAAGGGCCTTATGGATCTTTATGAAAAAACTGCACAAAAGCTAGATTATGTCCTGCCTTATCCAGATCAGGATTTACTGAATTATATCCACAAGGATAGCGTGAAGTACGTAGATACCATGCTCTATAATTTCCCTACGTATAATGGACAACATATGGATGGTGGATATGATGAACCTCGTGCCAGAAAAGAAGTTGCTGTCCTTCATTTCTTAGATAAGAAACCCTGGAGTGAGGGAGACCATAGGTTTTATGATATTGAAAATCTGTGGTGGAATATCTGTAAGGCAACGCCGTATATCGATACTTTTAAAACCGACCGTGTTATTGCAGTTTTAGGTGTGGAAGAAGATGCTGATGTGGCAGGAACCATGGTTCGCGCTGCAGAAATTTACAAAGATTATTTTAGAGATTTTCGATTTGTATTTGCAGATGCCTGTGGTGTTGGAAAGAAGGTGCTTCCAGAGAAGGAAGCATTAGAGGCAGCAGGCGCACCGGATACAAAAATTGAATATTTTGATGGCTCGAAAAAGGATTATGACTCTGTGGCAGATTTAAAGAGCTATGTAGGACGAAAGATATCTTTTGATGAAATCATTTTTATCACAGCAGGGGAAAAAATTGGCGAACCAAAGTTTTTTGAAATTACCGATTCGGAAGCTGTAAAGGAAGTGCTTTGGGAAGAAGGGGTAGGCACCTTTGACCGAGCTTGTTATGGAAAAGATGTTTTTGATGAATTAGGAGGATTCTCTGAAGAATTAATTTCTGATGAGGATTACGAGTTTGCTCTCCGCATGCTTCGATATGGTTATCAGGATAGTCTTTTGATTTGGCAGGAAGAAGGAGTAGAAAGAGGCATCTTTGAAAGTACTTATGACACTTATGCCTTTACGATTGGTGAGTTCGCATCCGTATTAAAAGAGAAAAATACCTTTGATGGTATTTTGACCAAACGATTAGAAGAAGCAAAATCCTTTGGAGTGGATGATCGATTTACAGCGCGATTGGAAGAATGTATTCAAAGAAAAGATTACAAAGGACCGATTCTTATTTTAACGGGTGTATCAGAGTGCCAGGGTGCACTAGATTCCTTTGCACATGAATTCGGATTTGAACTTCGTCGCCATAATCAGGGTGTGATTTTCCTTGGAGGAAAAGAAGAAAATGTAGAGGCGTTGCATCGTTATTTACTTGCACCATTAAAAGCGGTAGTAGGATTTCAAACAAAGTTGTTTGGCGTAAAACTTTCTAATGGAGAGTATGTAGGAAGTGTAATTTCAGCACCGAAGTTTAACTTCCTGTTTGATCATCCGATTTATTTGACAGAAGAATTCACAAAAGAAATTCCTGATGTACACGTGCTGTCTCAGGATGAAACTTATGTGAAATATATTCAGGATCACTTGAAAAATATTAAGGCAGCATATCACTTCCCACCAGCTGGAAAAGCATGGCCGAAGAAAGAAGAAAAGATTTACGATTTGACCTTTGTGGGAACCTATAACGATTATCGTTTGCAGGAGGATTTGATGTATACCCTGCCTCAGAATTATCGCGATTTATCAAAGCGGTTTTATAAGAGACAGATTGAAGAACCCAATAAGTGTGCAGAAGAAATTTTAGATGAGATTTTTGATGCCATGGGTTATGAAGTGGATGAGGAAGAATATGTAAAGACGTTGTTTGCTATGGGCTATGCAGTAAAAGCTGCCATGTATCGTTTCCGAGAAAAGGTGGTAGAAGCATTGTTAGATGGTGGCGTAGTGGTGGATGTATTCTCCGATTCATGGAAGAAGGCACCTTTTGCAAAACATGAAAATCTTCGTATTCATGAAGAGGTTTCTTATGAAGAGGGACTGCGTATTATGGCACAAAGCAAGATGTCACTAAATGTGATGTCGTGGCATAAAGGTGGAATGACGGAGCGACTTTGCAATGCCATGCTAAATAAGAGTATTTGCGTTTCAGATGAGACTACCTATATTAAGCGCGAGTTTGCAGAGGAAATGCTTCTGTATAACTTAGAAGATTTTTCCGATTTGCCAAAGCGGGTATTAGAACTTTTAAAAGATGATGACAAGCGAGCTGCTATGGCAAAGACTGCTTATGACAGAGCGAAAAAGACAGAGACCTGGAGTGCGAGATCGAAGAGTTTTATTAAGATTTTGAAGAAACTGTAGGGTTAGGATTTATAGGTGGAATACTTGATAGAAAACAGGGAATAGAACTATTACATGAGAGAAAAACGAATTTTAATGTATCGCTGGAAGGCGTATAACTACACAGATATTATTGAGACCTTTAAGAAAAAGGGATATGTGGTAGATGAAATTTACCAGAGACTTTTTAGCTATGATCATGATGCGGGTTTTGAGGATAAGTTTTTAAAGATGCTCGATGACCATGATTATGAATTTGTTTTTACCGTAAACTATTTTGGCATGATATCAAATATGTGTCAGGATAGAGGTCTACCATATATTTCTTGGACCTGTGATAATCCTTTGATTTCTATGTATCACAATTCTGTTTACAACGATGTGAATACTATTTTTACTTTTGATAAGACAAACTTTTATGAGTTCCGGGAGATGGGACTGAAGCATATTTATTATTTGCCCTTGGCAGTTGATACGAGTCGGATTTCTAACATGCTTTCTACCTCAAAGGACAATTTTCTTTATGAAAATGAAGTGGCCTTTGTTGGTGGGCTATATGAGAGAAATACCTATGATAAATTAGAATCAAAACTTCCGGATTATTTAAGAGGCTATTTTGACGGCATTATGCGAGTACAAAGCGACTTGTATGGCTCCTCCATTGTAGAGGATGCGTTAACGCCAGAGATTTTAAAAGAAATCGAATCCATTTTTGATTTAAAGAAAACACCGGAATCTTTTTCTGATTTGGGATTGATCTTTTCTACCACAGTCTTAGGGTTTAAAATCGCACGAATGGAGCGCATGGATTCTTTGCTTCGACTGTCAAAAAAACTTCCAGTTAGCATTTATTCCAACAGCGATACAGAGGAACTGATAGGGGTGACCTATAAAGGCGGTGTGAATTATTGGACGGAAATGCCGAAGGTGTTTCATGGAAGTAAGTTGAATTTGAATTTTACGATTCCAAATATAAAAAGCGGAATTCCTCTTCGAGTTTGGGATGTGTTAGGAAGTGGAGGATTTTTGTTAACAAACTTTCAGGCTGAAAATCCAATGTACTTTAAAGAGGGAGAAGACTTGGTTTCTTTTTACTCTAGAGAAGATTTTTTAGAGAAGGCTTTATTTTACTATGAGCATGACGCAGAACGCTGTCGCATTGCAGCGCATGGATTTGAAACCGTTGAAAAGTATCACAACTATGATATTCGTATGGGCGAGATGATGGACGTGGTGAGAAAGATTATTGAGTGAGATGATAGCTATGGAAAATACAAAAATTTTCGTAATGACGCATAAGGCATTTACGCCACCAGAAGATCCTATGTATACACCTCTTCAGGTTGGTCGAGCTGAAAACGGAGATCTGGGACTTGGATTTTTAGGAGATGATACAGGAGAAAACATCTCTGATTTAAATCATCTTTTTGGTGAGCTAACAGGGCTCTACTGGATATGGCAAAACTACAATGGGCCAGAAACATATGTGGGCATCAATCATTACCGTAGATACTTTACCAATGAAGCAGGCGAATTTTTAACAGAGGCTGATATTGAGAGAATCTTTCAGGATTACGACTTGATTGCTTCTGAAACAGAAGACACCGGTCGAAGCTATGAAGAAGTTTATGCTGAGGCTCATAACATTCATGACTTAATGGCAGTAGGTCGCTCTTTGGAAAAATTGTATCCTGAGTATAAAGCTGATTTTGATAAGGCATTATCGATGAGCCGTATCTATTCTGCAAATTTACTAATCATGGATCGGCAGCAGTACGACGCTTATTGCAAGTGGATGTTTGAGATTCTTTTTGATGCAACTGCAGAAATCGATGTGTCTGGATACGACTTGTATCATGCCAGAGTGTATGGATTTTTGTCTGAGGGAATGTTGACCGTCTGGGCATTGCATCATGGACTTAAAGTGTACGAAGCGCATATCGGATACACAGATGAGAAAGCAGAAACGAAAGAACTAAAGCTGGCCATTGGACAGCTTTTAAAGTTAGGTCAGTTTGCTCAAGCGGAAGTGATGTTTAACCAGATTATGTCGGCTCGCCCCGATATCTCTCTTCCAATGTCAGATATTCGAAGAGAAATTCCTTTGATTCAACAGATCCTCTATATTGGAAACCAGGAGATTGCTCACGGATTGCATGGACTATTTGAGCAGTCGACGGATTTGGGAGAGTTGATGAACATATATGGCGAGTATTATAAGGCGTTACAAGAATTAAGTGGAGCTACTGGAGAGAAAAAAGAGAGAGATTCTGCAGAAGTAGTTGCTTGGTTAGCCTCTCATGGGTTTACTGAAGTTACTTTGGAAGTGATGCTTCACTTTGATATGTATAAAAAGTATGGGTACAAACCTTTAGCAGAGGACAAGATTCGCGAGGTCCTCCCCCGTGTGCCACAATAGATGTCAGTGAAGCTCAAAAGTTTTTGTGGTAGAATAAAGCCTATCACGGAAAGGAGCATCACATGAATTACAGTCCTGAGTTAAAGGATGCTATCCTCCGCAGATTATTACCACTCAACAGTGAATCGGTAAGTAAGGTTGCCAGAGAGGAAGGCCATCCGGCCCCCGGCAAAGATGCCGTCACCGATGAATGGAGCACCCAGGATAAGTTCCTGACAGTCGTCGAAACAGTATCGCTTACGGAAACAGAACTTGCCGAGTATGCCCGTAAGAAGGGACTGTACGTTGAACAGATCAAGGAGTGGCGAGATGCCTGCATGAATGCAAACGATGGTGTCGCCAAGGAAGCCGCACGTCTTAACAAAGAGCTTAAAGATTCCGAAAAGGAACGCAAAAAACTGGAAAAGGAGCTTCAGCGAAAGGACAAAGCCCTCGCTGAAACAGCGGCTTTGCTTGTATTGTCAAAAAAAGCAAATGCGATCTGGGGGATCCCGAGGACGTAGCCAGGAACCCTATAAACACGCAAAACCGACATCATACTGTGCAACAGCCCCAATCAGGTTTGGACTTGGGATATCACATATCTTAAGGGGCCGATCAAAGGATTGTTTTACTACCTGTACCTGATCATTAACATCTTCAGTCGCGACATTGTCGGATGGGAAGTCTGGGAAGAAGAATCCGCCGAACATGCTAAGGAGCTGATCACACGAGCCTGTCTTCTGCAGAAGCGATTGACAACGAAACCGCTTGTCCTGCACTCGTATAATGGTTCACCGATGAAGGGGGCGACTATGCTGGCAGCACTGTATGATCTTGGGATTACGCCGTCAAACAGCCGGCCCCGGGTAAGCAATGACAATCCTTATTCGGAGTCCCTGTTCCGTACCCTGAAGTATAGGCCGAATTACCAGCCTAAAGGCTTCGAGACACTTGAACAGGCGCGTAAATGGTGCAAGGCGTTCGTAAAATGGTA
>JAILMB010000010.1 GCA_024692825.1 Lachnospiraceae bacterium
CTCTAACCACCAGATTTCATTTACATCCTGAAATGCCATTCCATTCATTTCATAGGTTCCATACTGTTCTAACAAGGCACCCATGCGCTCTACTCCTTCTCGAGCGGAATGAATATAAGGAAGTACGATACTTACAAAATCTTCTTCTCCAAGACCTCCAGGGATTTCTTCCTGTCCTTCAGAGGCTTTTACATATTTTACCAAAGGATCTGCTCCTAGTACTCTTGGATTACTGGTAATAGTCTCTGTAGCTGTCATTGCAACATTTTCTGAATTCACCCCATTGGCAGCCCAGATTCCATCTCCCTTTAGGGCATTGGGAACACAGGTATACTGCAGCGAATTTCCAGGTAATTCCACCTTACAGTGAGATAATACTGACTCATATACTTTTGGTTGTTCTTCTGGTTTTACCACCACAAATTTTTTTGCAGTAAATGAACCTGCTCCACTATCATCATTTCTTGCAATCATGGTTGATCCATCGTAGGATGCATTTTTTCCTACTAATATTGTTGTACATGCCATCGTGCATGCCTCCTTTCACTTCTTCAAAAATTCCAATAAATCTATGATGTTTCATTTCCTATAAAGAAACATCATCTTAGTTTCGCTCCATTTTTACATGTAAAATTCCATCTTCTAAAAATGGTTCTGATACAACTTCAAATCCTTCTTTTCCATAATAACCAATGGCGTATTGTTGGGCTTCTAAATAAATCTTTTTCGCCCTTAAGGTTTCCACTGCAAGTTCCACGCCTTTGTGCAATAACCTTCCGCCTAATCCTGTTCCATGCTCTAAGGTAACCACTCGTCCGATTTGAGCGATACCATCCTTTTCATCCTTCCAAAACACACGAAGGCAGGACGAGATACGTCCCGATTCATTCCAGGAAAATACATGGATGGCATCCTGATCCTTATCATCTAAATCCTGATAGACACAGTCTTGTTCCACCACAAAAATTTCTGCCCTGGTTTTTAATATTTCATATAATTCATGGAGACTTAAATCCTTAAATTTCTTTACTACAAATTCTTTCGTATTATTCATGATCCATTCTCCATTTTAGGGTACGTTTTAAGTATTCAATATACTCTTCATCTTTGCAGATGCCTTTGCCTGCCGTATCACTGATTTTAGCAACTGCATGGCCATTACATTCTGTAATTTTCATTACGATATTTAAGGCTGAAACTTTCGTATCATTACTGATATAGGTTCCGATTCCAAAGGCTACATTGATTCTGTCGCAGAAATAATCCTGTAGTGCGGATGCCCTATCAAAATCCAGACTATCACTGAATAAGAGTGTCTTTGTCTTTGGATTTATGCCATGATCAATATAGTGTTTGATCATTTTTTCTCCCCACTCATATGGATCTCCGGAATCATGACGAACCCCGGAAAACAAAGTAGCATAGGTCAGCTGAAAATCCTTTAGGAAAATATCGGTTGTGACTGTATCTGTAAGAGCAATACCATTCATAACGCTATACTCCTTTACCCAGGCATCTAATGAATACCAGTTAGAATAGGCAGCGTTATGCTTTGAATTTCCCTGGCCAACACACATAATATATTCGTGTGCCATGGTTCCAACAGGTGCAATATTAAACTTCTTTGCCAAATACACATTGGATGTTCCCACAAAGGAAGCTCTATCACTTTTAGATGTTAGCATTAATTCCTTAATGGCTAACTCCTGGGCCTGAGCTGATAATCTTCTTCGAAGACCAAACTCAGAGTACTTTCCAAGATGAAGATTCCCTGACTGAATACGCCTGCATTTTTCATCCAATCGCTCTTTAAAAGAATCGAATAATTCCCCATAATCATAAGCCATCTTGAAATACACCTCATTTACAATAGCAAGAGTTGGGATTTCATACATGGAACTGTTAAGCCAGGTTCCACTGGCTTCAATGGATAGTCCGCATTCTCCCTCACAGGATATTTCAAAGTCTTCATATCTTGGATGCCACAGACGTAAAAAATCAATATAATCAGATTTCAGCCACTTAATCTTTCGAAGATAATCCAACTCATCCTCTTTAAATTTCAAAGTACAATAGGCTTTAATTTGCTCCTTAATCTCTTCTACCATTTCAGGTGTAAACTTCACATCTGTATTTCTGCATTTAAAGGTCCAGGTGGTAGTGTATCCCGGGAACTGATGATAAATCACCTGTCCCATGGAAAACTTATATAAGTCGGTTTCTAGTAAGGAATTAATAATTTGATTACATTTCATAACATCTCTCCTATTCATTGATAATATCAATGTGACAAGCCTTCATAGCATCAAGCGCCGTACTATGAGCTTCTTTTGTTACTCCGGCACATCCCTTTGCATCTACAATAATCTTTGCATTTGGCATCACGGCCTTTGCCATCATAACATTTGAAATTACACAAATATCCGTACATACTCCTACAAATTCTATGGTATCAATATCCTCTTTCATGTTCTGTAAATACATTCCAAATTCAATGGAGCCAAAGGTCTTTTTATCAAAGATAGTTGCATCATCTAAAAACTCTTTTAATTCATCCACCACCTCATGACCTTTGGTATTTTTGATACAATGTGGTACCGGAAGTTTTTTCCCTTCCATAGTATCCATGTAGTTTTCTTCGTGAGTGTCTCTTGTAAAAATAATCTTGTTTCCTTTTTCTTTTTCCTTTATTAATCGGTCTTTAATATAAGGAATTACTGCTATTGCATCCTCATTATAAAGAGCCCCTGTAGTAAAGTCGTTTTGCATATCAATGACAACAAATAATTTCATTCTTCATTTCCTCCATATGTGTATTCCCTTGACTGCCTTCCGTTTTTTACATTTGATTTTTTCATTTTTCCCGTTGGAACAATTTTTTCTTCTACAAATCCCTTGAGGGTAGCTTTATACACATCCTGATTCATAACTGCCCGGTAAGTTTCTCGAAGTTCCGCCATGGTAAAATGTTTTGGCATTAAACAAAAAATCTGATCCGAATGATCAAAGTTTTCTCTTAACTTTTTCATTGCCTCTATGATAATTTCAATATGATCAAAGGCGAGTCTTTCCTTTGATTCTAACGTCGGTATATAATTTTTATAGGTTAAAACAGAATTCTTAAAAAATTCTTCCTCCAAACTGTATTTAATTTCTATATTCTTCTCCCGGTTTTTTAATACAATCTCATCTTCTGTAAATATGAAATCAAACCAGGCTGCATCAGAAGCATCATCATCTCCCTTCACCTTTTCAAGTTTTGAAACAAGAGCCAAATAAGAAATACTCATGACCCACATTCTTGGATCTCTTTTTGGACAGGTAAATGTATAAATCTGGTCTAGATAAACCTGTCTTAAACCTGTTTCTTCTTCTAACTCTCTTTGTGCAGCGGAAAAAGCAGTTTCTCCTTCTCCAATGAATCCTCCCGGCAGTTCCCAGCAATTCATAAATGGATGATTTCCTCTTTTAACCAATAATACTTTTAAATTTGAGAAGTCTTCCTTCATTCCCAGGACTAAAATATCTGCTGTTACAGAAGGTCTATTGTACTCTCCCGGATTATATTGTTCTAAAAACTCTTTCTCTGTTAAACCGTCTTTATTTCTTATCATTTCATTCTCCGTTTTTAAGTATTCTTTCAATACTTAATTTTTCTTATCATACTCCCGCTTAAGTATTGTGTCAATACTTAAAAAACGCAATGTCCATAATAATTATGAAACATTGCGTTCTTATAATAACCTTTTATGATTTTCTAATCCTCTGCTTCCGGATTAGCTTCTTTCTTTGGCTCCTTATTCATCTCTTCTATTTTATCAAGATAACGGTCGAACTGTATCTTTAGAAAAGCTGCTGTTGGAACAGCAATAAGCATACCAGCCACGCCTCCGATTGCTCCTCCGGCAATTAAAGCTGCCACAACTAAAAGAGGATGCACAGAAACTGTATTTGATAATAACTTTGGATTAATAATATTTCCATCTACAAACATAAGAATGGTTAGAATAATAATTCCTATCACCATCTTATCAATGGCTGCTGTTGGTAAACAAACAATTACAACAGTAATATATCCAACTACCGGTCCAACATAGGGAATCATATTTCCAATTCCAACAAAAAGGCCTACCAAAATCGCATTTGGAATACCTGCAAAGGAGAGAATAATCATTGACAATACGCCAATCAATAGGGCATCTAAAAACTGTCCACGAATATAGCCTGAGAATGCATTATCTGCATCTATCATAAGCTGTTTTAACTCAACCTCTGATTTGTTTCCAAAAAGAACACGAATCACCCGTCCCCAATATGTGGAGATACGTTTCCCATCCAGCATAAAGTAAATAGAAAAAATAACTCCAAAGAATAAACTTGAGAAAAATTCCTTTACCACTTCTGTAATGGTTGCAACTAAATTTGGAAAGTTTTCATTGGTAATACCGGAAGAAGCCAGTAATTCTTGCACAAACTGCCAAATGTCAGCATACTGCTGTTGTAATGAACCAACGGTAGATTGTATGGTGGTCAAATTAAGGGACTCTACATTCTTATATACAGTAATTACAATCAAACAAATTATAAGTGCAATTACAGCGATTACTAAAAACAACGTTAAAAATACACTTACCACTCTTGCCCATTTTTTAGACTCTTTTTTGTTAAAGATGTCCTCAAAACAATTTACGATTGGAAGGAATAAATAACACAAGATTCCTCCAATTACTATGGGCTTTAGCACTGCTGTTAAAATGGTCCAAAACTTTGACCAGAAAGGCCCCGTACTTAACAATAAGGCGATTGCTCCTATTGTTAATAAAACTGTAATTCCAGCGTATAGGCATATTTTCAAATACCGCTGATCTAGTTTGTCAATTAGCTTTTTCATATGCACATTCCTTTCGTAAATGATTACTCCCCTAGTATTTATTTATCGAATAGTATTTCGGAATCGATTCTGCAAGTCTTCTAATGAACTTCGATCAAATTCTGGTATTTTTTGCACCGATGCCACCATAGATGCCAAAAGATGAATTCTTCCCCGTTTTACATGAAGGAAACGATCAATTATATTTTCCTCCACCGTTAACATTTGTATTTTATCGTAGGCAATCTCAATTTGCTGCCAGCTAAGTGCCCCGTTTCGCACAGCCATACGATCTTCTAATAAGACCATCTTGTCTGTAGACTGACGAACCACATCTTTTACAAGTCTTATTAGGAAATAAGCTACCAATATAACCACTAATAATACAGCCACCATTTTTTGTGAAACAAGTCCGATTTCCTCGTAAAACTCCACTGGTGTATCCATATAGGCAATTACTGCGATAATGGATAAAATAGCAATTACTAAAACGGTTTTTATGATACTAAAAACCATGCATTTTTTCGGACGAAATTCCATGGTTCCATCATAAACAACAGGAATCTCCGGAAGAATGGTATCCATAAGCTCTTTGATTCTAAAGATTTCAATAGGTGGAAATAACCACTGACCATCTACATCCTCACCTTCGCCGCTGACATTGATAACTGATACAGAAACGCGACCCATAAGTCTTCCAAGTAGGGTAGACTGAAATCTCACTGCCTGAATCTGCTTTACAGGAACGGAATAAGAACGTATCTTAATGGCACCACTGGTAATATAAATATGGTCATCTTCCCTGCGCACCTTATAGTTATAGGTTCTCATAAAGGAATTTATCAAATCCTTTGCAATGGAATATCCAAAGCTCAAAAGAACAATGACCGATGCAAGGATTCCACTTAAGGATTGGCCATGACTTAATCCAATTCCAAACATCAGGACTAATCCAACAATAATCACAATCAGCCAAAATAGCTGACCTTCTTTAATTCCGCCAAGAGCACATTTTACATTTTCCCCTGGTGTGATGAAAAAATCATACTCCTCTCCATCATCGGATATAGGACCATAATAATCCTTGTTTTTCTCCTGGTTTAAGGTCTCTTTTTGTGTTTCCGCAAATGAGTCTGTTGACTTTTCTGCCTCAACGCCCTCAGGATGTTTCATCATATACAAAAGCAAATCTCTCACTTCGAAGGCATCTTTTTTTCCTAAGATAATCTTCATGTCTGTCTCGTTTGCTGTTGTTCTAGATGAGGTATCAATTTTTAATTTGTATGTTCCAACAATTCTTTCAAAGAGATTCTGTTCTAAATTCACATTGGAAATATTTGAAATAGAATATTCCTTTTTCTTGGAAAAAATTGTATTTTGCTCCCATGTTAAAGAGCCATCTGCCAGGGTAATGGTGGTCTTTCTCCATATGCGAAAACTAAAAAACAGTGACAATAGGAAAAAGGCAAGCACTCCACCACCAATTCCTAAAACATAAATCAAATCCTTGTTTCCTGCATGAAAGGACTTTATAAAATCAAACCAGCTATCCGCACCATTAATAAAAATCATCACCAACACTAACAATGATCCCCAGGACGTCTCAAGCATGTAGGTAGGATGATTTCTAAGGCCTCTAATTTCTCGTGTTTCCATACCTATTCCTGACCTTTCTCATTGCGCTCTTCAATGGCATATCCGTTAATTCTCTTTTTTAGGCGTTCGCCAATCTCCTCAGCTCTCTCCCTTTCTAAGAATCGAATGGTGTCTTCTCCACCGGCAGTGTAAACAATCACCTTTGTCATACCGAATAATCGATCCAAAGGTCCTGTCTCTAAAGAGATTTTTTGCAAACGTTCAATCGGAATAATATTTTCCTTAATGGTTAAAAATCCCTGCCGAATATCAATTTCTTCCTCCGTGAATCTAGCTCGATACCAATTGTAACGCACAAAGGGGGAAATCAATGAAATCAACCATAACAAAGCCAAACAAAGGATAATGGCTGTTCGAATCTTTCCAGGTCCTAATTCTGCCAGAAAAATAACACCGACTCCAAATACAGTTACAATCCCCATTGTAATAACAGAAGAACATAGTAATAATAATCTAGCCTTTGGGTTTCTCTTCTCGTACATATTCTACTCCTCACTCCTCAAAATTTGTCTATATACACTCCGTTAAATCATACCACAAGGAAATATAGGATTCTACCACTGTTTCCATTGACTCTAACTTTCCATTCCATTATGACTGTCGAATAATATCAGCAAATTCCCCCTTAGCTGCCAAACATAAATCCTCCGGGGCTAAATTCATCTGACACCCTACTTTTCCAGCGCTAACATAGATTCGTTCTTTTTCTTTTGCACTTTCATCAATTCTAACCGGGTATGGCTTTTTCAACCCGACAGAGGTACAGCCACCACGAACATAGCCTGTAATATCTTTCAAATCCTTAACGTGAATCATCTCCACGCTTTTTTCTCCCACACTTTTGGCTGCCTTTTTCATATCAAGTTCCTCATCAATGGGAATCACAAAGGCATAGTAGTTTTTATCCTTTCCATGACAAATCAATGTCTTGTATACTTCATCATGATTTAATCCCAACATATCCGCTGTATGGGATCCATCTTCAAACTCCTTACACTCATAGGACTGGGTTTCATAAGGAATTTTTAAATTATCTAAAATACGCATGGCGTTTGTTTTTACTTCTGCTTTTTTCTTGGCCATAGTAAATCTCCTCCAGTTAAGTTTTTCTGTGATTTCTCACACCGCAATCGGCTTTCGCTTTGCCCATTTTCCTCTGATATAAACAATAAAGAAAATCAATCCTCTAAAAATCCAATCGATATACATTCCCAGCCAGACTCCAAAAACTCCAAGTTCAAAGTGAAGGGCCAATACCACTGCACTTAAAATTCGAAAGGTCCACATGGAAAAGGTACTGACAATCATTGTAAACTTTGCGGCTCCCGCTGCGCGTAAAATATTTGGAGTCGCAAAACTTTCTGCCCAGAAAAACATTGCAAACAGCGCTGTTGATACAAGAAGTCGCTCTGTTTCCAGGTAGGTTGCATCGGATAACTGATACATTCGCAAAATTGGATGTAATAACAATAGCTGTAGCACCTGTGCACCAAATACAAATCCCAATGCCAAACGATGAAGGATTTTTCCGTACTGTTTTGTCTGCTGTTCATCTCCATATCCAATAGACTGTCCAATGACTGTTAACATGGACTGGCCCACAGCTACTCCAGGTACATTGAACACACTCGCAATATTTCCGGCCACCGCATTTGCTGTTATTGCCACTGTTCCAAATCCTGATATCATACTGGATAATAAAAGCTTTCCAATTTGAAACATTCCATTTTCTATCCCGCTTGGAATTCCAATGGATAAAATTCTTCGAATCATCTTTTTATCAAAGGCAAAAAATACCTCTTTGTTTAATGCAAGAGTTGGATTTTTTGTTTGCAACATCCAAAATACTGCAAAGGCAGAAATCACTCTTGATAATAGAGTTGCGGTAGCTGCTCCTGCTACGCCCATATGAAATCCAAAGATTAAAATTGCATTTCCACCAATATTAAATACGTTCATGATAAAGCTGGCAATCAAAGAAATCTTACTATTTCCCTGACTTCGAAACAGTGCCGCTCCCGCATTGTAAAGTCCTAAAAATGGATAGGACAAAGCACTGATCCAAAAATAAGTCACCGCTGCTTCCATAACATCTTTTTCAATGGAACCAAAGATGAGACGCAACAACCCCTTGTAGGAAAATAAAACCAAGGTCATAATACTGACAGAGCCAATGACCATAACAAGCATCAGCTGTCCTGCAGCTCGTTTTGCATGGGTGTAATGCTCCTGTCCTAAATACTGGCTACAAATAACTGCTCCACCAGTTGCAAGGGCGGATAGCACTTGAATAATTAATACTGAAATCGAATCCACCAAAGAAACTCCAGATACGGCAGCTTCTCCACAGGACGATACCATTAACGAATCAAAAAGTCCCAGGCTGATACTTAAAAACTGTTCTCCCAATAATGGAAGAATCAAACGAGTCAAAGCTTTTCGATCAAACAATACTTTCGTACTCACTTGAATCGACACTTCCCTTCTTGTAATAAATTATTTTGAAAAAAGGGGCCTCCATAAGGCCCCTTCCAATTATTCTAATTCCAATAGAAACATTCCATATAAATCATCTGCTTCTTCAAGTAGAGGAGAATTTTCTCCACCACCATTGGTGCTACGCTTCATAGCTGCATAAGCATCTTCACCTGCGCTAACAAGTTCAAAAGCAGATAGCTCAAAGCCTTCTTCTGTACAAATGCGACAAAACTCCGTAACCGGCTTTTCCATGTCCTTTGTATGCAGAAGCGCCTGACGAAAAACATCGTCTTCTTTTGCTCTTTTTTTCACCAAGTCCAAAATTTCTGTAACTGACATAAAATACCTATTTTAATACTTTCTCAATCTCTGCAAGTAAAACATCCATGGTAATGGGTTTTAATAAATACCCGGATGGACGTAGGGAAATCAGTGAGGTGATGTTGCTCTTATCTGTTACCCCCGTAACAAAGATGGCTGGAAGATGGGCTAAGTTCTTTGTAGCTCGAACCTTTTCGAGAACCTGCTTTCCATTCATCACTGGCATATCATAATCTAATATCAAAAGATCTGGCACCTTTTGTTCCATTAGCTGGAATGCCTTCTCACCTGAAATCGCCAACTCAACATTATACTTATCATCTAAGATACTCTTTAAACTGCGAAGTGTAGTTGCATCATCATCCACAACCAAAATCGTCTTCTTGTTGGCACTTTCCTGTTTTAATTTCTTCATGGAAATCTTCAGCTTTGAACATACTGCAAAAAGAGCAGCGTCATCATCGAACGGAAGATTAATATTTTCGATTGGCTCTCCCACATAAAGCTTCTCAAATCGAACAAAATCCTCTGTCTTTCCAACGGTAAGTATCAACTGATCTGGAAGCGCCTTTTGCAAATCATTCAGCGCCATAGTAGGTGAAACCAGAAGCTCTTCAACACTAACCAGCAATAAATCCGGCTTCATTGCCTGAATCACACCTGTAACAGAATCAATACTTTGTTCAAAAACCTGAACTCCAAAAAATCTTTCAAAATAAGAATA
>JAILMB010000022.1 GCA_024692825.1 Lachnospiraceae bacterium
CAGTTTCAGAAATATCTGTAATGGAATATCCATTTAAGTTTCCTTCGTTTGTAATACCCATTGAGAAAGTAATATCTCCGCCGTAACCTGCATGAGAAGTTACTGTAATTACATAACCTAAAGAGTTTCCGTCAGCATCAATTGCATTTAAGCAGGCAACAATATCATCATCTTCATATCCCTGTTCATGAACATAAGAAGATGCAGCTTCAGAATCAAAGCCCTCTGTTTCTACAAAGCTATCAGCTGCAGAAAAAACGGTTTCATAAGCAGCCTGTGTAGCGGCTTCTTGTGCTTTTGCAATTGGTTCTTTGGTAATTTCATAAACAAGTCCCAATAACACACCAGCTACTAATGTAATAACTGCAAGGATAAGAGCGTCTTTTACTAATGATTTATTCATTACTTCTCTCCTCCTTTCCGTTCTCTCACAATACCAAAAGCTCTTGGAATTGTTACCTTTTCAATCAAAGGTACTAAAAGGTTTGAGAAAATAATTGCATAAGATACACCTTCTGCAGATGCACCAAAGTAACGGAAGATTCCTGTTAACAATCCAAGGCAAATACCGAATACAATTTTGCCCATTGGTGTAATTGGGGAAGTAACGTAATCAGTTGCCATAAAGAAGGCACCAAGGATTAAACCACCACCGCAAATCTCTGCAATTAAGAAGTTCATATCCAGTCCATGACCACCAAATAAAATTGTAAAGATGGCAAAGGTTAGAATATAAGTTCCAGGAATACGAAGATCAATGACACCCATTAATAAAAGGAAAATTGCTCCAATTAATAAAGCGATAACAGATGTTTCACCGATGGTACCTGGAATGTTACCAATTAACATACGAAGGGTGTCAACAGATCCACCTGCTTTTAAAGTTGCAAGAGGAGTTGCACCGGAAAATGTATCTGCATAACCTGCATAATCGCTAAAGTCTGTCATTGCACCAGTAAAGGAAAGAACCAAGAATACTCTTCCACCTAAGGCAGGATTCATGAAGTTCTGGCCTAAGCCACCGAACAAACACTTTACGACAATGATTGCAAATACAGAACCAAGAACAGCCATCCACCATGGAAGGGAGCTTGGTAAGTTTAGTGCCAAAAGAAGACCTGTAACTACTGCTGACAAATCTCCAATGGTTGTCTTTTTGTGAACAATACGATCATAGACATACTCTGCGCAAACAGCACTAAGTACGCTGACCAAAACTAAAATCAATGCTTTATAGCCGAAATTAAAAATACCGAAGAAAGTAGCCGGTAAAAGTGAAATCACAACATAAAGCATAATACGCTGTGTATCATCTTTCGCACGTACATGAGGCGAAGATGTTACGTTTAATAAATTACTCATCTTTTCCACCTCTTTCTACTTCTTTCTCTTGTCAGCTAAAATTTGTTTTTTCATAGTCTTAATGGACTGAGCCAAATGACGACGAGCTGGGCAGCCAAAGCTACAACTTCCACATTCAACACATTCAAGTCCATACCATTTTTCAAAGTCTGCCTTTAATCCTCTTTCAGCAAAATCAGCTAATTTAGAAGGAACTAACTGTTCAGGACAAGCCTCAACGCATCTACCGCAGTTAATGCATGCAGTTGTTTCATACATAGAAGCTTCATCTACTGTTAAGCATAAAAGTGCAGATGTTGTCTTTGTAGTTGGAATATTGGTATCAAATAACGCAAATCCCATCATAGGACCACCTGAGATCAACTTCTTTGCAGGCTTAGCTAAACCGCCTACAGCTTCTAATAGCTCAGAATAGTTTGTACCAATACAAATCGAGAAGTTTCTAGGCTCGCAAACTGCGTCACCTGTAACAGTAAAGATTCGATTCATCAATGGTTTTCCGTAACGAACACCATTATAAATAGCAACCAATGTCTCTACATTATCTACAATGCATCCGGCATCTGCAGGAAGCATCTTCGCATTGATATCACGACCGGTAACGGCGTGAATCAACTGACGTTCTCCACCTTGAGGATACTTTGTCATAAGTGGCTGTACATACATACGAGGCTCATTTTGTGTAAGACTTGTAAGTTTTTCAATACAATCCGGCTTATTATCTTCTACTCCAAATACACCTTTTGCCTGAGGGAATAACTGAAGGACGATACGCATACCTTCAACCAACTTCTCAGGTTCTTCCACCATTCTTCTGTAGTCGGATGTTAAATAAGGTTCACATTCCGCACAGTTGGCAATAATGTATTCGATTTTTTCCGGTTCCTTTGGAGAAAGCTTTACATGAGTAGGAAATCCTGCTCCACCCATACCAACAACTCCGGCTTCTTTAATCAAATTTATAATCTCTTCATTTGACAAAGATGCTACATCTTCATGTTCTGTAAAACCGGTTTCCATCATATTGCCATCGCTTTCGATAACAATGGAATTTACCATATCCCCAACCGCAACTCGTCTTTTTTCAATGGCTTTAACGGTTCCTGAAACGGATGAGAAAATAGGTGAAGAAACAAATCCTCCAGCTTCTGCAATTTTCTGTCCGCGAAGTACCGAATCGCCCACTGAAACAACGGGTGTGGCCGGTGCGCCGATGTGCTGTGACAAAGGGAATACCAACTCTCCCTGAGGTAACAGCTCTTTGATCGGCTTAGACTTTGACAGTTCTTTTCCATCGTAAGGATGGACACCGCCTTTAAACGTCTTTAGGCCCATAAACTAATACTCCTCACTTTCTTCCCTACAAGGGTTTTCATACAATTTCCACAAGTAATGTATGCAATTTTTATACATCACATGTTAAATTATAACACTTATTCCTAATTTCAAAGCAGGAAATTGCACGGATATTGTATATTTTTACGAACTCTTCCATTAATGTGTTAGTTGATTCTAACATTCATTTACTAAGAGCATAAAAATAGATATAATACCTTTTATGAAGATACAAGATTATGAATTTCAAACAACAGAATTTTCTATCCATCATCTAGAAGAACTATTACCAGAGGATTCCCTTCTTTTTGATATTGAAACCACAGGCTTTCAGCCAAAGTATCAAACCGTTTATTTAATCGGTATGGGATATCGAAAAGATGCCACCATTCACATTCGATTATTGTATGCACAGTCCCCTGCTTGTGAAGATGAAATTTTAAAAGAGTTTCAATCCTTTTCTATGAAGTTTCGTCGACTGATTTCATTTAATGGAGATATGTTTGATTTGCCATTTTTAACAAAACGGGCTGAAGCAAATGGACTGTCCCATGAATTTACAAATCTTACTTCCTTTGATTTGTTTAAAGAGGCCAAAAAATATAAATCCTACTTAAATCTGGAACACTATAAGCAAAAGGACTTAGAACATTACTTTGGTATCTTTCGAGAAGATATGTATAACGGTGGGCAATTAATCGATTTGTACAAAAAACAGGAAACCTCCTTTAACCAGCATGAGGAAGATTTACTTTTCTTACATAATATGGAAGATGTAAAGGGAATGATTTATCTTTTACAGATTATGGATTTTTCTCTTTTAAAAAATGCCACTTATACCTTAGAAGACTATGAGTATCACAAAGGTGAAATTTCTTTTTGCCTTAAAAGTAATGCCATTTCCAATCTTTCCTTAAAAATAATAAAGGATAATGCCTTTTTACAGGTAAAAGAAGACCTTGTATTTGGTACCATCTCATGTGTAGAGGGAAGTTTAAAATACTACTACCCTGATTACAAGAATTACATCTATGTGAGAGATGAGGATTTACTGTTACCAAAGTCTCTCTCTTCTACCATTGAGAAACACAGAATAGAAAAAGCAAAAAAAGAACAGTGTTTTACAACAAAAGAAGGAATCTTCCTCTTAGATATTTTAAATTTGGACCAGCGTCATTTTAAAATGGATCTTTCGGATAAAAAAGAATACATAGAGATTGATCCAAATCAGCTTTCCAATCATTTTTTGTTAGAATACATAGGGCATCTGCTTTAAGTCCAATAAATCGTACTTGTAATAATGCATAATAAAATCAACTTAAAGAACAAAAGGAGGTTTTATTATGAAAGGATACAATACAGAATCAGGTTATATGGGATGGGTAAACGGAATTTATATGTTATTTTCCTGCGAGGAGGATTACGTAGAATATGTTGCAGCATAAAAAATAGGCGAAACATAAGTAAATCTTATGTTTCGCCTTATTATTATTTCGCTTCTTTCTGATAGAAGAATGAACTTCTTCTCTTATAGCCGAGGTTCTTATAATCCATAATCTGCTCGGTACTTCCAATGAATAAAAATCCATCGTCTACCAAAGAATCTGAGAACTTCTGGTATACGTCGTGTTTTGCTTCCTCTGTAAAGTAAATCAATACATTTCGGCAAACAATCAAGTGACAACCATCTAAATACTTATCTCGTAAAAGATTGTGTTCTTTGAAGGTAACCTGACGTTTGATTTCATCAGAAATCTGATAAGATTGTCCGATTTTTGTAAAGTATTTTTTCTTATACTCATCCGGAACACCTTCAATACTCTTCTCTGAATACAAACCGGTCTTTGCCTGGGCAATTACCTGTTTATCCAAATCTGTAGCATTGATATGAATGTTCTTGATATCAATATACTTTGACAAAGCCATTACTAAAGAATATGGCTCATCACCAGTGGAGCATGCAGCACTCCAAACCTTTAAGTTCTTTCCATACTTTTGAATCAATTCAGGCATGTAATCCTTTAATAACAATTCCCATTGTTCTGGATTTCGATAGAACTCAGAAACGTTAATTGTAAGGAAGTTAATAAATTCATCAAAAGCATCCTTATTCGATTTTAATAGTTTGATGTAATCATCATAGCTTGTGCACTCACGCTTTGTTACCAAAGAATCAATACGACGACGCATCTGCTTTTCTTTGTATGCGTTTAAGTCGATTTTAGTAAGTGCAAGTACATCTGATTTTAGCTTTTCGTAATTATCCATATCGGATTCCCCCAAACCCTTTTATTCTTCAGTAGCTTCAGCAACAGCTTCGATATCTACATCACTTACTTCTTCATCTGCTTCTTCAGGAGCGATTAAAGCTTTGATAGAAAGAGAAATCTTGTGTTCATCCTCACGGAATTCTACGATCTTAGCTTCTACTTCCTGACCAACCTTTAATACATCAGAAGGTTTTTCAATGTGCTCTTTTGCAATCTGAGATACGTGAAGTAATGCATCTACACCAGGTGCTAATTCAACGAATGCACCAAAGTCTGTCATACGAGCTACTTTACCAGAAACAACGTTTCCAACTGCGAATCTATCTGAAGCGCCGTTCCAAGGATTCTCTTCAGGGAACTTCTTAGATAATGCAATCTTATTGTTATCGTTGATTTCTTTAATAAATACCTTAACTTCATCTCCAACCTTGAACATCTTTGAAGGATTTTCTACTCTGCCCCAAGACATTTCAGAGATATGAAGAAGTCCGTCAACGCCGCCTAAGTCGATGAATACACCGAAGTTTGTAATGTTCTTAACTGTACCTGTAACAACATCACCAACAGTAATCTTAGACATTAATTCTTCCTGAGCCTTAGCTTTTTCTTTAACTAAAAGCTGCTTTCTATCACCGATGATTCTTCTCTTATGTGGATCACATTCGATAATAACGAACTCGATTTCCTGATCTTTGAATTTGTTTAAATCCTTTTCAAATGTATCAGATACTAATGAAGCAGGGATGAATACTCTTGCTTCGTCTACTACTACGGAAAGTCCACCGTTTAATACCTGAACTACCTTTGCTTTCAAAACTTCCTGGTTTTCGAAAGCTTCTTTTAATCTCTCGTTTCCTTTTTCCTGTGCAAGTCTCTTGTAAGAAAGAAGAACCTGTCCTTCAGAATCATTAACCTTGATAACTTTTGCTGTCATAGCGTCATCAACGTTAACTACGGTTGTAAGGTCTAAGTTGTTATCATTTGTGTATTCTGAACGGGTGATAATTCCGTCAGATTTATAACCGATATTTAAAACAATCTCATCAGGTTTAACTGATATAACGGTACCTTCAACCACATCTCCATTTCTTATAGTTTTAAAAGATTCTTCCAACATTTGTTCAAAACTCATTTCTGACATTTCTTTTGAACCTCCTCAATAATTTTCTTTGGGGTGGAAGCCCCCGCTGTAATACCTA
>JAILMB010000106.1 GCA_024692825.1 Lachnospiraceae bacterium
CTATATTCCCATGCAGGAAGATATTTTTGAAATGCAAAAGAGTGTAGAGCGTACCCAGAAGTATTTGAATATTATTTCTCTTTTGGATAATGCAGATTTACGTGGTGGATTAGAATCGGCTATGGATGGGGAACTTGCTTCTATTGAAGCGCGGATGAATTCCATAGATGGATATTTAAAGAATGTGAATAATTCGTCACTAAAGTCTTCCTATGAAGCCTATGCGTCTTTTGTGGAGCAAGAATTGGAGCTGATTACGGAGATTCGGGGATGTGTAGATAAAGGGGACTTTGTTACTGCCAATATAAAACTGTCCACGGATTTTCAGGAGCTGATTACTACTGTTGGAGAGCCTACGGAAGTGGCGTTTGTAGAGCAGCTGGAAAACGGGGTATCAAAAGCAACCTCTCAGTATGAAAGGGCTGTGGCATTAAGTGTTCGTACAGCTTATATCATGTTTGCTCTTTTTGCCCTGACAGTTGTGGTGATTATGGTTGTTATAAATAAGACCGTAAGTAAACCTGCAAAAAACGCAGAAAAGCAGTTGGATAAAATCATTCAAGACATCAATGAAAATCGTGGAAATTTAAATGAGAGAATCGCAATATCCTCAAAAGATGAAATAGGAAAGCTTTCCGATGGTATCAACAATTTTATGGAGAATCTTCAGACCATTATGCAAAAAATCAAAGAAGATTCCGGCCTTATGAATGATTCGGTAGAGACGATGAATACCAGCATTGTGGCTTCCAGTGATAACGTAGAAAGTATCGCCAGCGTTATGGAGGAGTTGACTGCCAGCTTTCAGGAGATTTCTGCCAATATTGAGGTCTTGAATGCCAATACAAAGCAGGTAGTGGATACAGTAAGCGAAGTAAAGAATGAAACCGGTCACGGTTCTGATGTGTCTGCCAACATGAAGGCTCTTGCCATCGGCATTAAGGAAGAGACGGAAAAGAAAAAGAACCAGATTGAAAGTCTTATGTCTGAGAAAAAGGAGATGATTTTAGCCTCCATCGAAGAGAGCAAACAGGTGGATGAAATCAATCATCTCACAGAGGATATTTTAGAGATTGCCAGCCAGACTAACCTTTTGGCATTGAATGCTTCCATTGAAGCAGCCCGTGCCGGAGAGGCGGGAAAAGGCTTTGCAGTTGTAGCGGATGAGATTCGCCAGTTGGCGGAAAATTCCAGAAAAACTGCCAATGACATCCAGGATATTTCAGGAAGTGTGGTAGGAGCTGTGGAATCTCTTATGGCAAATGCCAACGATCTTCTTGTGTTCATGCAGGAGACCATTTTAAGCGATTATGTGGGATTTGAAGGTGCAACAGATATGTACACAGAAAAATCCGAGACCTTAGACAATATTATGGCTACCTTTATGGCCAGTGTCGGTAAATTGCAATCCATTATGGGGGAAGTGTCTGAGACCATAGACGGTATTTCTTCCGCAATGAGCGAGAGCACCAATGGTGTTACTACGGCTGCAGAAAATATTTCTGAACTTGCTATTTCCATCTCTGACATAAAGAAAGAAGCCAACAGTAATTTAGATGTATCCAACCTGTTAAAAGGTGAAGTGGATCGCTTCGAAGTAATCTGATGGAAAACAGATGAAAATGTAGTTTGAAATTACCTGTAATTCGCAGGATAGAAATTGGAGAATTTATAAATGAAAGGTATCATTTTTGATTTAGACGGTGTGATTTGTTTTACTGATGAGTATCACTACTTTGCATGGAAACAGATTGCAGACGAGGAACATATCCCTTTTGACCGAAAGGACAATGAACGGCTTCGGGGAGTTTCCAGAAAAGAAAGTCTGGAAATTATTTTGGGAAAAAGCAAAAAAACCTATTCCGAAGAAGAAAAAGAAATTTTAATGGAGCGAAAGAATAATATCTATAAAGAACAGCTTCAAAAAATGTCAGAAAAAGATTTGTCGGTTGAAGTGAAAGAAACTTTGGAAGCGTTAAAGGCAAAAGGTCTGTCTTTGGCCATTGGTTCTTCCTCCAAAAACACAAAGTTTATTTTGAACCGGATTGGACTGGAAAATTTCTTTGACGTCATTTCCGATGGAACCAATATCACAAAAAGTAAGCCTGACCCGGAAGTGTTTTTAAAGGCAGCAGATATGCTGGGCCTTTCGCCAAAGGATTGCCTGGTGGTGGAAGACGCCCATGCGGGAATTGATGCTGCTGTGGCCGGAGGCTTTAAAAACGCCGGAATCGGAAGTGCAAAAGATTATGAAAAAACCACCTATCCATTAGAAGCGTTTTCAGATTTGTTGACGGTGGTATAGACTGCTGCCGCCTAAAAATGTATGGATTTTTAGTTGCCCTCAGGCAAAGAATTATTTTCGGCGGCCCGGCAATCGGATGGCGACATACCAAAAACTTTTTTAAAGGCTCTGGAAAATGTGAATACATCATTATATCCAACTAAAAAAGCGACATTTTGGATGGGTTGATTTGTCTCTTTTAGAAGATGAACAGCATTTTTCATTCGATAATCCATAAGATAGGTTTGAATGCTTCTACCGGTGGCATCTTTAAACAAGCGTGACAGGTAACTTCTGTTTAAGCCACATTCATCTGCAATATAGGATACCTGAAGGGGCTCTGAGTATTTTAGCTGAATGATTTGAATTGTCTTTCGGACATATTCAAGTTGAAGATTGGAAGATATAATTTCTCTGTTAATGG
>JAILMB010000033.1 GCA_024692825.1 Lachnospiraceae bacterium
CTGTTACGTATGTCGTAGACCAGAAAGCGTTGCCGGAAAAATGGTTCAGGTTGCACCAGGACTTATGATTTGTCCTGATTGTATGCAAAAGACCTTTGATAGCGTTTCCAACATGGGATTTAATATGAATGATTTTAATTCCATGATGGGCGGAAATAATTCTTCAGAGAAAGATGATGACGAGGATAAGAAGAACAATGGAATGCCAAACATTTCTTTCCTTAACCTGTCAGATTTAACCGGCTATGGTGTACCAAATTCTCAGCGCTTGAAAAAGAAAAAGAAGAAAAAGGACGCAGAAAAAAGAGAAGCGCCAGTCATTGATATTAAAAATATTCCACCACCACATGAAATCAAAGCAAAGTTAGATGAACATGTTGTGGGACAAGAGTATGCAAAGAAGGTAATGTCTGTTGCGGTTTACAATCATTATAAGAGAGTCACACAGGCAGATAATCTTTTAGAAGATGATGGAGTTGAAATCGAAAAATCCAACATGCTTATGATTGGACCAACAGGTTGTGGTAAGACCTATATGGTAAAGACCCTTGCCCGTTTATTAGACGTGCCGCTAGCTATTACAGATGCCACCTCTCTTACAGAAGCAGGTTACATCGGTGATGATATTGAGTCTGTGGTATCGAAACTTTTAGCTGCTGCAGATAACGATGTAGAGCGAGCTGAAAAGGGAATTATCTTTATCGATGAGATTGATAAGTTAGCAAAGAAGAAAAATACCAATCAGCGTGATGTATCTGGTGAATCCGTTCAGCAGGGAATGCTAAAACTTTTAGAAGGTTCCGAAGTAGAAGTTCCTGTCGGAGCATCTTCAAAGAACGCTATGGTTCCTATGACCACTGTTGATACTGGAAATATTCTATTTATTTGTGGTGGAGCCTTCCCTGATTTAGGAGATATCATAAAGGAGCGTTTGAACAAAGCGTCTTCTATGGGATTTGTGGCTGACTTAAAGGACAAATACGATCACGAAGAAAATATTCTTTCCAAGGTTACGGTGGAAGATCTTAGAAAATTTGGTATGATTCCAGAATTTATTGGACGTCTTCCTGTAATTTATGCACTTGAAGCATTGACAGAGGAGATGTTTGTACGTATTCTAACAGAGCCGAAAAATGCCATTACAAAACAGTATCAGAAACTGTTGAGCTTTGATGAAGTAAAATTAGAGTTTGAAGATGGCGCTCTACATGCCATTGCAAAAAAGGCGAAGGAAAAAGACCTTGGAGCACGTGCCCTTCGTTCCATTATTGAGGAGTTCATGCTTGATATTATGTATGAGATTCCAAAGGATGATAATATTGGTACAGTGATTATTACAGAGGATTATGTAGAGAAAAAGGGTGGTCCAAAGATCATCCCTAGAGATCATAGAATCTCAGCACAAAACTAAAACGGAGACTTTATATGAAATCATTTAAAATCCGTAACGTAAAAGAAGTGATGGCTCATCTTTTGATGAAGGATACCTTTGACAAGTTTTTGGTTTCAGAAGTTAAAATTCTTGGAAAAGCAAATTTCCATGTGACGGGAATTCCAGCAGAGGGATTTTTTTCAGAGGAAGAAGTAGATGAAAGTGGCTATGTCACCTACGGGTCTTTGCGAGAGATTTGCTTTGATATAATAAAAGGGGATAAGACCCCGGATAGTTTTACTTTTATGCTTTTGTTGCCACGAGAAAAATTAGAAGGCTTTATCGAAAGCAGTGACAGTACGTTACAACCAAATGATGTAGACAATTTATCCATGCTGATTCGCTTTAAGGATCGAGACCTTAGTGTGACCACAGGAAGTTCCCTTCGCATTTTTACGATGGATAAAAGCTTAAATGCAGCTTGGGATAAATGGGTTGAAAATTATTTGATGGAACACGGATTTGATTTGGACGAGCAGGTATAATCAAACATAGGAACGCTTGAAAAAATAAGAATGATACTATAAGATTAGATTATGTATAAGATTGTGATTGACAGTTGCGGAGAACTGTTCGAAGAAATGAAAAATAACGCACATTTTGCAAATGTTGCGCTTACATTGGAAGTTGGAGATTATACCATCTTAGATGATGAGAACTTTAATCAGGCAGAATTTTTACAAAAGGTAGCAGAGTACGAAGGATCACCAAAGTCGGCTTGTCCTTCTCCATCGGCTTATATGGCTGAGATGGAGGATGCAGATAATGTTTATATCATCACATTATCATCACAGCTTTCTGGT
>JAILMB010000065.1 GCA_024692825.1 Lachnospiraceae bacterium
CAGGGGTGGAGATGTAATTCGAAGTGTAACCTATGATGCCTTTATGCCATTAATTGCAGTAGCAATTATTTATCTGGTTGTAGTAGAAGTATTAACCATGCTTACAAGAAAAATGGAAAGGAGATTAAGTAATGAAAACTAAAACATTGATTAAAGTAGAAAATCTGGTAAAAAGCTATGGGGATAATTTAGTCCTGGATGGCGTAAATATGGAAATTAAAAAGGGAGAAGTAATTGCTATTATCGGACCTTCGGGCTGCGGTAAATCCACCTTTATTAGAACCCTGAATCAGTTAGAAGAAGTTACATCTGGAAAAGTATATTTTGATGGAATGGATATTACAGATAAAAAAAGAGATATTGATGTAATTCGAAGAAAAAATGTTATGGTATTTCAGCATTTTAATCTCTTCCCTCATTTAACCATTCTTGAAAATATTACTTTTGCACCTGTGAAGTTAAAACTTATGAGTAAGTCAGAGGCAAAGAAAACAGCAGAGGAGTTACTTGAACGAGTAGGTTTAAGTGATAAGGCGAACATGTATCCAGACAGTTTATCCGGCGGACAGAAGCAAAGAGTTGCCATTGCAAGAGCATTGGCTATGAATCCGGAAGTGATTTTATTTGATGAGCCTACCAGTGCCCTGGATCCTGAAATGGTTGGGGAAGTATTGGAACTAATGAAGGAATTAGCAAATGATGGTATGACCATGGTAGTCGTTACACATGAAATGGGATTTGCAAGAGAGGTGGCAGATCGAATTATGTTTTTTGATGAAAAGGGCATTAAAGAAGAGGGGAGTCCAGAAGAAATCTTTGGAAATCCGAAATGTGTTCGACTTAGAGAGTTTTTATCAAAGGTAGTTTGATAAATAATAATACAAAATCAGAGGAAAATGACTAAAAATAGTTTCGTTTTCCTCTTTTTTGTTGTACAATTCTCATATGCACAATTAGTAAAACTTGGTTATATGGGAGGAGAGTGAATTATGACTAAGAAAAAGGGATCTTTAATGACGGTTATCGTCGGCTCAATTCTTTTGGCAGTTATTATTACTGCTGTTTCTATTGAAGGATTTTCCATTATAAGTACAGTCCAGAATAATACGACACAGTCAGAGTCCTACAAAGCAAGACTGATGGAGGATATTAAAGCAGAACTGAAAAATGAAACTCAGGTTGCTATGAGTGTCTGTTCAACAATGAATGCCCGTTATGAAGCCGGAGAAATGTCTTTAGAGGATGCGAAAAAGGCTTCTGCAGATATTATTCGTGAACTTCGTTACAATGATGGAGATGGATATTTTTGGGTTGATACCTCAAAAGGTGTGAACGTAGTTCTTCTTGGAAGAGATACAGAAGGACAGTCCCGTTGGGATTCGGTAGATCCGGATGGTACCTATTTTATTCAGGAGATGATTAAAAACGGTATGCAAGAAGGCGGTGGATACACAAGTCTTATGTTTGCAAAGCCGGATGAAACAGAACCTTTGCCAAAGATTAATTACACTGCATATTATGAACCTTTTGATTGGGTTATGGGTACAGGTGTATGGGTAGATTATATTGATGCATTAGTAGCTGAACACGAAGATGAGGCTCATGACGCGCTTGTTAAAAGTATCGTACAGTCACTTCTTGTAATGATAGTGTTAATCATTATTGGTGTTGCCATTGCCATTTACATGGGCAAGAGAATTACAAAGCCTATTATTATGGTAACAGATCAGATGACACGAATGTCTAACAGTGATTTCAGTGATAATGAGGAAATGAAACAAGTACTCAAACTGAAGAGAGAAAAGAATGAAATTGGTCAGATTGCATCAGCTATGGAGGCCCTGCATAAGAATATCAGAGATTTGATGATTAAGATCTGTGATACTACGGCTTATGTTGCAAGCGCATCAGAAGAGTTAACAGCCAGTGCTGCTCAGTCTGCAGAAGCCAGTGAAATGGTTGCAAACTCATGTACTTCCGTTGCTGGAAGCTGTAATACTCAGATTGAAGCTGTGGAATATGCAAGTGATGAGACCAAACAGTTTGTGGATAATATGGATGCATTTAAAGAGGCCATTAACCGCACTGCTGAGATGATTGGTAGCACAAATGAAGCTGCTACCAGAGGTGCAGAGGATATGACCAATGCAACCAATATGATGGAGACAATCAAGAATTCTGTAGAGAATACTGCAGAAGTTGTTGAAAACTTAGGTGAGCAGTTGAAGGACATTGAGAGTTTTGTTGATACGATTTCAGAGATCGCAAGCCAGACAAATTTACTTTCCTTAAATGCTTCCATTGAAGCAGCTCGAGCTGGTCAGATGGGTAAAGGCTTTGCAGTCGTTGCCAGTGAAATTAGTAAACTTGCTGACGAATCAAATCAGGCAGCACTTAATATTACCACTCTTATTTCAGACATTATGAAGAAGTCTGAAGAAGCAGTCGATGCAATGAGAGCTGGTGCTCAGAGCGTAGTGGAAGGTACAGAAACAGTTAACGAAGCAGGAACAACCTTTGGAAATATTGTTGAGATGGTTTACTCTATTTCTGAACAGTCAGAGAGAATGAGTGAGATCGTAGATCACCTTTCAGCTGGAACAGATACCATTGTTGAGAATATTCAAAAGATTGAAAACATGTCTGCTAGTGTAGCGGATGAAACACAGAATGTATCAGCAGCATCACAGCAGCAGACAGCATCTTCTAGTGAAGTTGCAGAAGCTTCTGATAAATTAGCAGAAAATGCTCAGGAACTTCAGGCGGTTGTTGCAGAATTTGATCTATAAATTTTCCTTCATAGGAATCATAAACTTTGCATGAAAATAGTTGCCCACGATGGAAGTATGAAAAATTCCATCGTTGGCAGCTATTGTTTTTTTGACAATTTTTAATCCCAGGCCATGAGAGGACTTATCTGATTTTGTAGTCTGTAAATCAGGGTTAAGCTCAAGGATTTCGGTATTGGCTTTATTTGTTATCTCACAGCTTAAATAACTTTTAACGCACTTGATTGTAATGTGAATGTCGGGGGTTTCTACGTCCTGACACGCTTCAAGGGCATTGTTAAATAAGTTTAAAAATATCGTACAGAACTCGTCATCATTAATTGGCAGTTCTGCAGGTAAGAGCACTTCCGTATAAACCTTAATATCATGGTGGGAAGCTTCTACAATTTTTCTGTTTAGCATATAGTCAATCATGGTATTTCCTGTGGAAATAGCAGAAAGGTTTTGCATTTTTTTCCCAATGGTTTCATCAAGATAGTTTGACAGCTTGTCATATTCTTTTTCGTTAAGCAGCGTTTGGATATAGAGATAGTTGTTTTTTAACTCGTGTCGTTCTATTTTTATTCGTTCATCCAGTTCGAGAGAATAGCGATAGCGAAAGACCTGGGCCTTTGTTTCGGTAAGGGCCTGATCCAAACGGCGCTGTTCATCCAAATACTGTAAAAAGGTATAGAAGAAATTATAGATAAGAGGAATGGAAGGTAAGATAATTAAGCCCAAAATGGATTCTTTATATGCTTCATAAAATGGCAGGTGAAATAGACCTATCCAGTAATAGAGTAAGAGACTAACAGGTAAATATAACACCATATAAAAGCTTGGTTTGATAATTGAAATATCAATGTTTAGGGAAGAATTAATAAAAAGTTTTGCTAAAAGAAGTAATAGAACTATTAGGATTGTAAATGCAAACACATCCCAAAACTGGTAGAGGGAATCTGGTATTTTATGTTCCAATGAATAAAGGGGAGAAAATACCACTTTTCCAAGCTGGATAAAGGCAACATAAAAGGAAACATAGAGGGTCTTTTGAAAAAAAGGTCCTTTTAGACAGATATGTGCTGTCAGTAAAGAGAGTGGTAGTGTAATAAAAAAGAAATACCAGTAAGGTCGATTGTAATTTACGCCTGGGATGAAATAGGGAAGGTATTTTAATACAACAAAAGAAAGCATAGAACAGAGAAAGTAGGTCTTTTTGTTCCATGGAGATTTGAATTCCAAAAAAATTGCCTGAAGTAAATACATTAGAATTCCGTAATGGAGGATACTT